>NZ_JBEZDE010000035.1:0-67008 GCF_040648115.1 Nocardia sp. NPDC049190 | reverse complement strand
CGGATACGACACCAACCCCGAAGACGACACCAGCCCGGTCATGGACGTCGGCGCCGATCTGGAAGCCATCGAAAACGTCTGCGCCGACGACCCGGAAGACGGTTATGCGGCAGTGCGTGTGATGCGGCGGGATGTCGAGGCCATACTCGATCGTCTGGCCGACCAGTCGCTGGTCACTGTGCACATCACGCCGACCACCGTACGGTACTCGCTGCTGGAAAGTATTCGCCTCTTCACACGGCAACGACTGGCACAACGTTCCACCAGCGAAGTCGACGAATCGGCACGGCTCGCGCAGCGACACCGCCGCTACTATCGGGACAAAGTCGTCGCGGCGGTGGATTGGTTCAGCCCCGGCGAGCAGAACTGGGCCAACGCGGCATGGGACAACATCGTCACCGCCATCGAGACCAGCCTGACCTCCGGCGAACCGACCCTCGGCTTGGAAATCTCCGCGACCCTGGTCGCCCTGCCGATCATCAAAGGCTCACCCCGGGAAATACGCCGGTGGACCGAGCGCACACTGCAGGCCACCCGCACACTGACGCCGCAGCCGATCGACCTGCAAATCGAGGCGCTGACCTTGATCGGGTGGCTATCGCTGATACAGGCCCAGTACGAGGAGGCCGAACAGATCCTCGAGGAATGCGCCGCTCTCAGCATCCGTGACCCGAACGTGAGAAAGAATTGGCAGCACACCCCGGAAACCGACACCGGCCTGCCCGCTGCCCTCGAATTCCTCTGGGGGGCGAAACTGATGCTGGCCCACCGCGACCCGCGGGCCATCACGGTATTGGCACGCGCCCGCGAAAAGTTCGCCGCCCTGGGCAACAGTCGCGGAGTGGGCAGAAGCGAGCTGTACGAGGCAGTCGCCGTGGGAGCCCTCGGATCAACACAGCAGGCCCTGAAGATCGCGCAGCGTCATCTCGATCATGCGATCGCGTCCGGGGCCGGATGGGCGAAGGCATGGGCCGAGTTGGCGTGGGCGATCACGTTGACCAACCACGGCAATCCCACCGAGGCACTGGCCGTCGGTCGCACCGCATTGGCATATCAGGTCACCGCGCGCGACCAATGGGGCACGTCGTTTGCGGTGTATATCCGGACCTGGTCATTGGCGCAGATCATCACCGACTCGATCGCGACTGGAGACACCGACCGGGAGCGACTCGAGGCACTGGCCACCGAAACCGCTCACCTTGTCGGCGGAGCCGCCACCTTACCCGCGGGGCTGGGGATCAATATCGGCAAGCTGTTGCTGGTATCCGAGGAAACGGACAAAGCGATCGACGTCGCACGGCGGGTGCTGGGTCCCGATGCGTTCGCCGCCGCATATGAACAAGGCTCCGGGCTACGCCCCGAACTGGGCGAGGTGCAGCGCTTGGCGCTGGGCACACTGACCATCGGCACGACCCCGACACACGAACCCGAGAAGAAATATCCTCCCTCGCCCTGGAGCGCACTGTCCGCGGCCGAGCAAGAGGTCGCGACTCTGGCCGCGGCCGGATGGACGAACGTCACGATCGCTGCCCGTCGAGGCAATTCCACCAGGACCGTCGACGCACAGATCGCCGCGATCTTGCACAAACTGGCGATCACTTCACGAGACGACATCATCGACCTCGTTCCCGACGATCGGATCACCCGGGTCCGCGCGGAAGCAGCCCAGCGACCGCCTCGAACAAGCGAACAAACCCGCAGGTCACGTCGATGGCAGTAGAACGGTTTCGCGGCTGGTGTGTCGGTGGCGGGTTTTCTCGCGCACGGTCAGCGAGCGCCGGTCCCGGCGGCCTCCAGTTGGGCCCATTTCTGCCGGGCGACGGTAGGGGCGTGTTCCCACTCGGCGCGGATGGTGTCGATACGATCCAGCGTCGCGTGCAGTTCGCCAGGGGTGAGGTCGTGCTCGGACGCGGCTGCGGCGAGCTGCGCGGCAAGCTGCTGTACGCGGGCGAAATCCGCGTGTAGACGCGGTTCCCGCACCTCGGTTGTGGTCGAATCGGTGGTCATCGGGTATCTCCTGATGCACGGATTACTGGTACACGCTCCAGGATGCACCGATAGGTAGGTGATCGCGCATCGGTAACCGATAGGTGATCGACGGCAGGTTGCGGAGCGAGCCGCTGGTGCCGTCACTCCCGCGCTACGCGTGCTCCTTGACCAGCCTGAGGCCGGTGACGAGCGTGGGCTCGATGGCAACCAACGCGTCCGCGGCGCGGTCGGCCCATGACGGTAGGAGGGCGGTGTAGCCGGCGGCCACCTGTGGATCGACGACGGTGCGCGCGACGCCGGTCACCACGACCGACCAGCCCAGCCGGTCGATGGGATCGATGTCGTCGACCTGATAGGCGACGACCACGGACTGACGGCCCCGCACCGATGCCGCGAGCCCAGGACCGAGCTGAGTGCGGATGATGATGAAGCCTCGGTCGTCCACCAGATGTGTGACCGGGCGGATCGCGGGCAAGGCATCCCGAGTGAACACGATTCGTCCAAACGGTGCGCTGGCGAGCAGCCGCATCGCCTCGGCTCGATCGAGTTCCACCGTACGACGTGCAACGTCGGCACGATCGGGGCACAGCTCGTATTCCGCCACGCGGTACGACCCCGCTTCCTCATATCTGCTCTTCGACCGTCCACTCATGCCATCATCGGTCCGTTCGAGGCCCCAGGGCCGAACGTCACCGAGTGCGGTAGACCAACGGCCCGATTCGCCGGCACGGATCGGTCTCGGTGTGAGATAGGCAACGCCATCGCCCACCATGATGCGCCGATGCGCGACGCCAACAGCCGCGCGAGCAGTCGGGCCGCGGGGGGCGGGTCTGCGGTTTTCGGAACAGGGCCGGAGGTCCCGGCAGAACGTGCGCAATGGCTGTGTCGGCGACGCCCCACGACGACGACACTCATCGACATGACCACAAGAGACATCCCCGTCGTATCCGGCCTGCCGGATCACTCCACGATCGAGGCGGCGATGGGACTCGCCTGCCGTGCGCCCTCGGTGCACAACACGCAGCCGTGGCACTGGGACTTCGACGGCGCCCGACTACACCTCTACAGCGACCCCGATCGCCAATTGCCGTCGGCGGATCCGCGCGGGCGGCAGCTCGTGATCAGCTGCGGCGCCGCGTTGCACCATGCGCGAACGGCCTTCGCCGCCGGCAACTGGCATACCGACACCGTCCGCCTACCCGATCCCGCGCAGCCGCAACACCTCGCGACCATCGAATTCCGTCCATGGCCGGACCCGCCCCCGGGCGTACGCACCCGCGCCGACGCCATCGACCACCGCTACACCGACCGACTTCCGATGCTCGAACCCGTGGGCTGGTCCGATCTCCTACCCGCGTTACGAAAACTCGTATCGCCACACGAGATCGAACTCGACGTCCTCGACGAGAGCGCCAGGTCTCGGCTGGCGACGGCCTCGGAGAAGTCCGCGGCGTTGCGCCGCTACGACATGCTGTATCAGTCCGAATTGCATTGGTGGGCGGGACATGCCGAAATGTCGGAGGGAGTGCCGCCGACGTCGCTCGTCTCGGATGCCGAATTCGCCAGGGTCGGTATCGGACGGAGATTTCCCTCGGTGCCGCACTCGATGCGGCGCGACGATATCCAGGACCGCGCCCGCATCGTGCTGTTGAGTTCGACCGGCGACTCCGCGCAGGAGTGGCTGCACACCGGAGAAGCGTTGTCGGCTGTTCTGCTCGAGTGCACCGCCGCAGGCCTGACCACCTGTGCGCTCACCCACGTGATCGAGGTGCAGTCGGGTCGTCAACTGCTGGCAAATTTGGTTCCGCGCGGCGGCCTCCCCCAGGTGCTCGTGCGTGTCGGCTCGGCCCCGGGCCACGACGAACCTGCGCCGACCCCGCGCAGACCGATGACCGACGTGTTCACCGAGCACTGGCAGTAGGTAGCCGGGTCCCCCCACAGTCGGCGTATGCCGACAGGTGCGATGGCTCGCACACGGAGAATCCCGTAAGCCGGTGACTTTGTCCCCTGTCGTCGAGGCAGAAGGTCATCCAATGATGGTCGGGCGGCAACCTGCCACCCCGACGGAGGGAGACCACCATGACCACCGCGGAAACCCTGATGCGCCCCGACGTCGAGTGCATCGGCGTGCGTGACACCATGCAGTTCGCTGCCCAGCGCATGCGCCAGCTCGGTGTCGGCGCACTTCCGGTGTGCAATGGCGAAGGGCATCCGGTCGGCATCATCACCGACCGCGACATCGTCGTGAAAGTTGTCGGTATCGGGCGCAATCCCAAAACGACCACCGCAGGCGAACTCACCCAGGGAGCAGAGCAACTGCACACCGTCGACGTCGCCGCCGATCTCGGCGACGTTCTCGCGCGAATGACCGAATGTCAGATTCGGCGACTGCCCGTGACCGCCGGGGGTGTGCTCGTCGGCATCATCACCGAGGCAGATCTCGCGCGCCACCTACCCGAGCAGCAGATCGGGGAGTTCGTGGAAGCAGTGTGCGCGCAGAATCTTCCGACGGGCGCGGGCAACGCCGTGTCGTGATGCATCCGCCACGGCAGCGAGCGACTGGTCGGAACATCCCCGGCACCATCACGCCGGCTGGCGCACTCCGCTGTTCGGCACCCTTCGGCCGGGGACACAGACCGCGGGTACGACGCAGAACTCGTCCCTGATGCCCCATCGAGGAGGACACATGCCGCATCACGACGATCCCTTCGCCCCGGCCGTGCAAACAGCCCGCGACTGGGTGCGCACTGTCGCAGACGGCCTCGACACCGACGACCGTGCGTTCGCCTACCGAGCGTTGCGCGCCTGGCTGCACACCGTCCGAGACCGGATCGGAGTCAGCGCCTCCGCGCACCTGGCCGCGCAGTTGCCCGAATTGCTGCGTGGCGCCTACTACGAAGGGTGGGTACCGACGCACGTTCCGGTACGCCACGGGACCACGGCGTTCATCAGCCACTTCGCCAGAGCGGCGGGAATCGACCGGGACCGGGTCGGTCCGGTCGCGGGTGCGGTCACCACTGCACTGTCGGAATTGTTCTCCCCCGGTCAGCTCAACCGTGTGTTCGCGGTCCTTCCGGCCCGACTGTGCGGCGTCCTGTACGGTGCGCAGCCCGCACTCGACGAGTACCTCGCCGAGCGATCTGCCGCAGCCGACAGGTTCGAGGTCGACCGTCTGGCAACCCTGGAATACCGAGTGCATGCCCTTGGCGACGCGGTCGCCGTCCTCGCCCGCGGGCTCGAACGGCTTCCCATCGATAGAACGGACAACTCCCGAACGACGTCCGCCGCTCAGCAGGCACACCGGATTCTGCTCGCAGAGGGCATGCCCGAAACCGACCCTTCCGTCCGGGAGCGCTGACAACGCGCGGTACGGCCCGTGGCACGGTCGTACCGCGGCGGGCAACCGAGTCGGCCAGATCGCGGTAATCCGACCGGTTCCTACGGCCGACGAAGATCCTCAGCGAAAGGAATAGCTCATGGGGGAATTCCTGGTTCCGCCGAGCAAGACGTTGACTCATTTCGCCGGGACTCTGGTTACGATTCGGTCGGAAAAGTCGTTCTTCGACGTGACGAAGGCCATCGAATCGCGACTGCAGCGATTGTCGGTTCCGAGACTCATCGAATACGTGACGAGCGCGGACCGCGAGGGACTGGAGATCTACGTCGATCAGGTGTCGAAGCCGAGCAAGTTCGCCATCTTCTGGGAGTTCGAGCAGGGGTCCACGATGAGACTGGCCGGCATTCCGATCGAGTCCAAGTTCTACTTGGTCGGTAACGCCGTCATTGCCCGAGGTCTATTCCAGTACACCGGCGCCGCGGGATTGGGCGCGCCGGTGCGCATCTGCGTCTCCCAGCGCGATGGTGAAGACACCCGAATCGACATGGACCTGCCGTCCGCCTTCTTCGGAAAGTTCCCGGAAATGAGCGAATCCGACGTTCCTCGGCTTTTGGACGACGAGATGGTCAAAGTCTTCGAGGACGCCGCCGCCTAGCTGCGTATCGCGGAGGGCGACGGTCGGTTGAGGCCGTTGGTCCCTGCACCTCGGGCACGACTGCTCTGACCGGCAGGGGTAGTCCCGCGCGACGCTGAGGTATGGAATCGAATGCACCCCGCGTCGCGGTCCTCTACGCGACCGCGCAGGGATCCACCCGCGACATCGCGGAGTTCATCGCCGCCTATCTCACCGAACGGGGCGCGGACGTCGAATCGGCCGACGTCGAGCACGCGCCCGACCTGTCCCATTTCGATGCGGTCGTGCTGGGCAGTGCCGTGCACGACATGGATCTTCTTCCTGCCGCAACCGCTTACACCCGAGCGCATCGTGACGAGCTGTCCCGACGAGACCTCTGGATCTTCAGCGTCGGCCTCGCTCCCGCCCTGCGGGGGCCGATCGGCAGGCGCGTCGGGCCGATTGTGCCGAAAAGGATCGCTGCTCTGTGCGACTCGGTCTACCCGTGGGAATACCGCGCATTCGCCGGGCACTACAACGGGGTCGGCGTCTCGTGGAAAGCCCGGGCGCTCTACCGCTTGTTGGGCGGTGGTCGGTACGGCGATCTGCGCGACTGGGCCGCGATCCGCACCTGGTCGGACAGCATCGCCCGAGGGCTCGGTCTACGGAAGCCAGCGTCGACCACCGTGCGGCCCTAGCCCGGCGAGAGTGACACCATGTCCCAACATGATGATCCACTCGCGCCCGCGGTCCACACCGCACACGCGTGGCTGCACACCATCGGTGCGCAACTCGGCACCGACGACCGGACGTTCGTATACCGGGCTGTCCGCGCGTGGCTGCACGCGGTGCGTGACCAGGTCGAGGTCGCCACCGCGGCCCACTTGGCCGCACAACTGCCCGAGATGCTGCGTGGAGCATTCTACGAAGGTTGGGTGCCCGCCCGCGTACCCGCGCACCACGACGTCACCGCGTTCGTCGGCACGTTCGCCGAGGAGGCTGGTGTCTCACCGGATGAGGCCGCTGCGCTGGCCGGAGCGGTGACCAAGGCACTGTCCGGCCTGTTCTCGCCCGGACAGCTCGACGGCGTCTTCGCCGTGTTGCCCGCGCGGCTACGCAACCTGTTGTCCGGCGTCGAGCTGGACGGCACGCTCGGCGGTGCCATCGCGAGCGCGCCGGATCGTTGATGTCGACCGGAACACACGCCGCACAACGGCTGCACTCGAGTCGAACTACATATCGGCAGGCGAACGGTCCGCACCGAGCGAGGCGACAACTTGTGGCGGCCAGCGTTGGCGCACCGGAAATCGACACCGGCTCGCGGGTCGAACGAGAATCCGGCGGCGACATCGCGCTTCGAGGGCAAAGCGACCGAATTCGGTGCCATGTTGATGCGGTGGGCGTGCTGACAAAAGTCCCGCGCTCCGCGTCGGTTCGGCACTGTCCGGCGGACGCTCCCGACCGTAGCTTCGAGGTAGGAGAGTTACACGGTGGGATGCCTCGAGGAGACCGAGATGTCGGCGCCGTCGGCTACGAAGCGATGTTCGGCGACGCTGTCACCGTCACCGAGAGGGTGGCGCGAGCGCCGTGCGCAGCTACCACCGTCGACCTGCCGACCCGTAGCGCAGCTGCGGTGACACGACGGACCCGTCGGCGGAGGCGCGGAGGGCAGGCGGACCCGTACACGCGTTCGGACCGAGGAGGAACCCATGACATACCACGTCGCGGTGGTCGAATCGACGCCGCACCCAGTCCTGGTACTGCACCGCACGGTGCGGCCCGACCACGCCGGCGACGATATCGGCGCCGGAATGCAGGCGCTCTACACCGTGGCCGCGACCACCGGCATGGTGCCATCCGGGCCGCCGACGACGACTTATCGAGGTGAGTTGGGCCCGCGCACATCGACCGATGTCGACTTCGCTCTACCGGTCACCGTAGGACCGCTCGGCATCGACGACGACGTCACCGTGCGACGCACCGAGCCCGGCCTGTACGCGCGGACCATTCACCACGGCGACTACCAGGCAATCGGGGCGGCCTATCGCGCGCTCGACGCGTGGTTGCGTGAGTCGGCGTTCCAGCCGATGGGCCCACCGACCGAGGTCTACCTCGTCGCCCCCGACGAGGCGGTCGCTCCGCACGATCTGTTGACCGAGATCCGGATCCCGGTCGCACACGCCGACCTCACTGCTCGAGTCGCCATGCCGGTCGCCGACACCATTCAGATCGTGGGCGAAGCCTTGGCCGAACAGGGCTTCGGTGTCCTGACCGAAATCGACGTGTGCGCCACACTGCGCACCAAGCTCGACGTCGCGATGGAGGAATACGTGATCCTCGGTGCCTGCAACCCGTCCCTGGCTCATCGGGCGCTGGAGATCGACCGGCGGATCGGCCTGCTGCTCCCGTGCAATGTCGTGGTGCGCGCCGCCGGCGACATCACCATCGTCGAAGCGATGGACCCGGAAATTCTGGTACGACAATCCGGAACGACCGAACTCGAACCGATCGCGCTGGAGGCCCGCGCGAGTCTCCTCGCCGTCATGGAGACGGTCGGGAAACATTCACCCGCGACGTAACGCACTGATCATGGGCTGACGAGAAGGGAAACGGCAGGCGCGGTGCCGCTGCCCGCACGACTGGCACACTCACCGGATTCGCCGAAGCCGCTGCCTCTTCCTCGACGGATGGGATCGCGGCGGCCATATCGACGGCCTCGACCCGGGCCCGACGCGATACGCTGGATTCGACGACATGGTGATCGAACCATTCCGTGCCTGGCAGAGGTCGTATATCGCACCGGAATGGCCGGCGAGGGTCGACAGGATCGAACGAGGAAATTGTTGATCCGATAGTCGATAACTCCGACACGCTCCACCATGTTGCTCCGTAGGCTAAGTATATTCGGCGAGCGAGAGGAATGCCCATGACCACGGTATTCTTGGTCGACGATCACGAGATAGTGCGGCGCGGCGTCGCTGATCTTGTCGGCGCGGAGCCGGATCTCGAGGTGGTCGGCGAGGCGAGCAACTTTTCGCAGGCACTCGCCCGGATTCCCGCCTTACAACCCGACGTCACCATCCTCGATGTGTTGCTGCCCGACGGTAACGGCATCGAACTGTGCCGTGAACTGCTGTCCATGCATCCCGACCTGCACTGTCTGATTCTGACCTCGTTCACCGATGAGCAGGCGATGCTCAACGCCATCCTGGCCGGAGCAAGCGGATATGTGGTCAAGGACATCAAAAGCCTCGAACTCATCGATGCCATCCGGGATGTCGGGGCCGGAAAGTCTCTGCTCGACAATCGTGCCGCGGCGGCACTCATGGCCAAACTCCGTTCGGAGGCCGAGGAGAAGAAGGGGCCGCTGTCCAGCTTGACCGAGCAGGAGCGAACACTTCTGGCGCTGCTCGGTGAAGGGCTGACCAACCGGCAGATAGCGAGCCGTATGTTTCTGGCCGAGAAAACGGTCAAGAATTATGTGTCACGATTGCTGACCAAACTCGGGGTTGAACGACGCACGCAGGCGGCGGTGCTGGCCTCGAAACTCAACGAATAACAAAGGCTGGAACAGCGACCATTCGGTCAGTTCCATCTGTTCAGCAGCGGGGTCCAACCGGCATTGATCATGAAAGAATGCTGGATATGGATGGACAGTTGTCCGGGACGGGGCCGAGTGGTCGGCCGCCGGTCACCGAAACGCTGTCTCAGCTGCGGCTGCGTGAGCTGCTGATCGAGGTTCAGGATCGGATCGCGCAGATTGTGGACGCGCGCGATCGAATGGACCGACTCATCGAGGCGATGCTGGTGATCACCTCGGGACTGGACCTGGACAACACGCTGCGTACGATCGTGCACGCCGCCATCGAACTCGTCGATGCCGAGTACGGTGCGCTCGGGGTCCGGGATACCGACAAAACCAGCAATCGGCTCGCCGAATTCGTCTATGAGGGCATCGACGACCGCACACGAAGGATGATCGGAGACCTGCCGGAAGGACGCGGGGTGCTCGGCCTGCTCATCGAACAGCCGAAACCCATTCGGCTGGCGAACCTCTCGGACCATCCGTCCTCGGTCGGCTTCCCGGCGCATCATCCACCGATGCACACATTCCTCGGTGTGCCGGTTCAGGTCCGTGGCGAGGTGTTCGGCAACCTCTACCTGACCGAGAAGACAGGCGGCCAAGAGTTCACCGAGGACGACGAAGTCGTGGTGAAGGCGTTGGCAGCGGCCGCGGGAATCGCCATCGAGAACGCTCGCCTCTATGAGCAATCGCGGATCCGGCAGCAATGGCTCGAAGCGACCCGCGATGTGGCCACCGAGCTGCTGGCGGGCGGTGAACCGAGCGAAGTACTCGATCTTGTCGCCGAGCGGGCGTTGACGCTCACCGAGTCCGTGTGCACATTCGTCGCCCTACCCGAGGACCCGGACGTTCCGCATGACGAGGTCGCCGAGCTGGTCGTGGTCGCAGCCGCGGGGACCGATGCCGAGCAGCTGACCGGGCAACGGTTGCCCCTGACAGAATCCGACACCGGCGAAGCCTTCCGCCTCGGCCGCACGGTCGCGATCGACCGGATGCTCCGTTTCCAACTCTTCGACTCGTTCTCCCATTTCGGTCCGGCGCTGATCCTTCCGTTGCGGGCCGGTCGCTCCGTCATCGGTGTGCTCACCACCTTGCGGCCCGCCGATGCCGCGCCCCTCGACACCTCCGCCCAGTCCATGATGGTGGCGATCGCCGACCAGGCCGCGCTCGCGTTGCAGCTGGCCGACACACAGCGGCGGATGCGGGAACTCGACGTGCTGTCCGATCGCGATCGGATCGCCCGCGGGTTGCACGATCACGTCATCCAACGACTGTTCGCCGTCGGTCTCGCCCTGCAAGGCACGGTCCAACGAGCCCGAGCGCCCGAGGTCAAATCCCGGCTGATGGAGATGGTCGATGACATCCAGGCGATCGTGCAGGATATCCGCTATTCGATTTTCGACTTGCAGAGCAACACGGCGGCGGATTCCTCGCAGTACCGAAAACACCTGCACGGCATCGTCGTCGAAATGACCGCCGACAGCGGACTACGCACCGTCGTGCGACTGGCCGGGCCGGTGACGATCCTCGCGCCACCGCTGTCCGACGACGTGGAAGCGGTGCTGCGAGAGGCGGTGAGCAACGTGGTTCGGCATGCCTCGGCCACCGCGGTGTCGGTGGAACTGCGAGTACGTGACGATGTCACCATCGAAGTGACCGACAACGGGGTCGGCGTACCCGAAAACGTGGTCCGCAACAGCGGACTGGCGAATCTGGCGGCGCGCGCGGAGCACGCGGGCGGCAGTTTCAGCATCGAGAAGGCGCCCGCAGGCGGTACTATCCTGCGCTGGTCTGCGCCGCTTCCGTAGCTGGAAGAATGTTGCCGCGACTGTGGTGTGCTGCGGTGATCACGGACCCTTTATCGAGTTCCGAGCGCTCAGGGCCGTCGCACACCGAGCGGGTCCGCATCCGTGTCTCGACCGTCAGTACCGGCGCGCGCCTGCGTAAGGCATCGTCGAGATCGGCGCCAGCCGCACTCCGATCCCAGAGGTCGCGGCGTGCACCACCGTTCCATCGCCTGCGTAGAGGCCGGAGTGACTACCACCGTAGAACGACACGAGATCGCCAGGCTGCAGATCGTCGAGCGACGTCGGGGTGCCCACGGCGAGCTGCTCGTGGCTGCTGCGCGGTAGCTCCCGGCCGACCTGCCGATAGGCCCACTGCACGAGTCCGGAGCAGTCGAAGGCATCCGGCCCGGCCGCGCCGCCCTGATAGGCCGCACCCAGCTTCGTCAGGGCGGCGTCGACGGCGCGCTCACCCACGGATTTCGCTGCCGACGGCGGCGGGGTCGGCGGAAACTCCGGAAGAATCGGAAAACCTGGGACGGCCGGAAAACCGGCGGGTATGGGGATTTCCTCGGCGATATCGGCACTGCCGGCATCAGGTGTCGGCGACTGGGCGGTTGCCGACGTCGTAGCGGTTCCGATCACTCCGGCCACGGCCACAGCGACGACACCGGTGGCCAGGGTTCGACACGACCTGCATTGCACGCGTTGATCAGGTCGAACGTCGGCGGCGTCGAACGCCATGATTCGGTCCTCCGATCTGCGTCGGCAGGCCCGGTGAAACACATCCGGCATCGCGGGACTTCACCAAGCCTCGAATGAATTTCGAACACTGCGGTGTAGTCGATCCAGCGGATTCGATGTTACATATTTCTACTCGTTCTCGAATACGAATACGAATACCGAGATGCCGCCACGCGACAAAAAGCGATAACCATAGAAAGTATTCTTCGTATTGATATTCGCCCACATGAAAAAATAGCGACAGCCCACAGATTCGGTCGTGTGTGCCCCGACACCGCATGTAACCAACACATGGTGGCCGACGTCACCGCCGGCCACCATGTTGGCAGATCAGGCCTTGGCCTGCGCTGACGAGCGAGCCGGGTTGGCTTGTCCCGCGGCCTTGGGATCGCGCTCGTCCTGTTTGGCGCGCACACCCGCCTCGACGCGGTCGCCGAGATTCTTGTCGACATTCCGCCAATAGTCGAACGCCCTGGTCAGCACCGGCGTGGTGACGCCGTTGAGCAAGTGACCGACGATATTGCTCACCAACCGGTCGCGTGCCGCGTCGTCGAGGACTTCGCGAACCATCGTGCCCGCCTGACCCCAGTCGTCGTCATCCTTGCGCAAGGTGTACGCCAGCCGCACCATTTCCCCGTCGGTGTACCAGCCCGCGGTCGGGCCGGCGACCGCCGGATCGGCGTGCGCTCCCCCCTTCGAGTTCGGCACGTATACCGGATCGCCAGGGTTGTAGTGGCGCATCGCGCCATCCTTGGTGTAGGACCGCACGGTGGTCGCGTGCGCCGAATTGACCGGCAGCTCCTTGTAATTGGCCCCGATCCGGTGTCGATGCGCGTCGGGGTAGGAGAACCATCGGCCGAGCAGCATCTTGTCCGGACTCGGACCGGTGCCGGGCACCGAACTGCTCGGTTCGAACGCCGCCTGCTCGATTTCGGTGTGGTAGTCGGCCGGGTTGCGGTTCAGCGTCATCCTGCCGACCTCGACCAGTGGATAGTCGCCGTGCGGCCACACCTTGGTGAGGTCGAAGGGGTTGAACCGGTAGGTCTTCGCCTCCTCGAAGGGCATGATCTGCATCTTCAATGTCCAGCTCGGAGGATTGCCGCCGTCGATCGCCTCCCAGAGGTCGCGCATGTGATAGTCGGTGTCCATCGCGGCCATCTGGTCGGCCTCGTCCTGGGTGAAGAACTCGATCCCCTGATCGGTCTTGAAGTGGTACTTGACCCAGAACCGCTCCCCCGAGGCATTGACCCACATATAGGTGTGGCTGGAGTAGCCGTTCATGTGCCGCCAGGTGCGGGGGATACCGCGGTCACCCATCAGCCAGGTCACCTGATGGGCGGATTCCGGCGACAACGTCCAGAAGTCCCACTGCATGTCGTGATCGCGCAGATTGTTATCGGCACGGCGCTTCTGCGAACGGATGAAATCCTGGAACTTCATCGGGTCGCGCACGAAGAAGATCGGCGTGTCGTTGCCGACCATGTCGAAGTTGCCCTGTTCGGTATAGAACTTCAGCGCGAACCCGCGCGGGTCGCGCCAGGTGTCCGGGCTGCCACGCTCTCCAGCGACCGTGGAGAATCGGGCCAGCATCTCCGTTTTCTTGCCGGGTTGGAACAGGTCGGCCATGGTGTAGGCACTGACGTCGTTCGTGACCTCGAACGTGCCGAACGCCCCGCCGCCCTTGGCGTGCGGCTGACGCTCGGGCACCCGCTCCCGGTTGAACGCCGCCATCTTCTCGATCAAATAGGCGTCGTTGAGCAGAATCGGCCCGTCGGGTCCGACGGTCAGCGAGTGTTCATCGCTGGCGACCGGGATGCCGGCGTCATCGGTGGTGTAGTTCGAAACAGACATCTCTCTCCTCTCCGACAAGCCGCGGGCGGGCGCCCGGCGGCGAACTGTCAGGATGAGCGGCGCCGAGAGACCGCGGGCGTGAGCGCACGGTCTCGGCGGGGTCCGGAACGGATGCAGGTGGCTGCACGCGGCGTCCGGCAGACGAGCACGAGACGGGATCGATTCGGGCGCCCCGGACCAGGTTGCGGGCCGACCAGCACCTCGCGGCCCGGCTCACCCGCAGCCGATCTACCGCTGGTCGAAGAACACCGTCCATGATCACCGAATACCGATACCCTCCTGCCGGTTCTGTCGATCGACTTTCCAGGTACCCGCCACAAACCTACCGCCGAACCCGAACTTCCGCGAGAAACCAGCAGGATCGACGTGGGCTGACGATCGACCACGCGATCGTCCCGCACACCCAGGCGTCCGATGCGACCCGATGGCTCGAATACGACACAGCAACGACAACTGGGCTGCTCTAGCGGCCCACCACCGGATTACGCCGCAGAGCACCATCTTTCGCTCGTCGCGACCTGCAGCCGGCATCCGACCGAGGTAACGGAACAGCATATGTGGACCGCATACGTTTCCGAAGCACACCGAAGCGAAGGCTGTCGCTGCGCGGTATCGGAGTCCGCGAAACGGCGCGCGATGCGGGCTCGCCGGAAATTCGGGCTTCATTGGGTAGATTCCCCGCGATGTCCAGCATCCGTTCAACGTCCAGCGAGACCGAAGTGATCGGTCCCGCAGCCGATGCGTCGTCGATGGTCGGGCGCCGGTACCGCACCTGCGATTACTACGAGGTCGGCCGTGAGAAAATTCGCGAATACGCCCGCGCGGTGCGCAACTACCACCCGGTGCATTGGTCGGAAGACGACGCCGCGCGCTTCGGCTACGACAATTTGCTAGCACCACTGACCTTCGGCTCCGTCCCTGGTGGTCTGGCATACGCCGACGCGTTCGATACGATATTGCCCGGCTACAGCATGGGCAGAATGATTCAGACCGACCAGATGATCGAGTTCCACCGCCCACTCCTGGCCGGTGACCGGCTCAGCTTCGAGATGTGCCTCGAGTCGTTCCGCCGAGCGTTCGGCGGTGACCTGATCACATTGCGCCAGACCATCGTGGACCAGCACGATCGGCCTCTTCTCACGTCTCGCACCAGCCTGGTCGGCCGCGCCGACGGCGCACTGCCGGGCTCGCTCGACGCGGTCGTGATGCATGGCGCCCGCCCCGACGTGCGCCAGGCACATCGCCCCCCGCCACAGTACGTCGGTGACGACGCTTCCCAGCCCACGCGGTCCGTGCGCTCGGTTCCGGTGAGCGCACACGCCCTGCCATTCGACGCGGTCACCGTCGGCGACGAACTTCCTCCGCGTGACCTCACGCTCAGCCTCGGTGATCTGGTGAACTACGCAGGCGTCGCCGGCGATCCGAACCCGATCCACTGGAGTACCGAGATCGCCGCGGAGATGGAGCTCGATACCGTTGTCGCCCAAGGCATGCTGACAATCGGGCTCAGTGTGGACATGCTCACCTCGTGGCTGGGAGACCCGGGCGCGGTGCGCGCCTACAACGTGCGGTTGACCAGCCCGGTCCATGTCACCGCAACCGGCGGCCGGATCGAGTTCCGCGGCCGGGTCAAAGACCTGGATCCGCGCACCCGGACCGCGACGGTGGCGATCACCGCCGAGCACCACGGGCGCAGGGTCTTCGGCCGCGCGACGGCCGAGGTCGCCCTCGCCTGATCGTTCGGGCCGATCGCGCCCTCCGGAACGGGTGTGTTTGGTCCGGAGACACCGGGGCACGTTGGAGACGGAGCGCGCTCGCCGAAGCCGGCGAGCCGCCCTCCGTATCCGATCGAGTGGGCACCCAGCCCGCTCACCCTCGAAAGGACCGGTATCTGTCGTGGTTGCGCTTCTCGCCGCAGTCGGTTCCGCTTCCCTGGCGGTCATTGCGACACACGTCACGGTCGTCGCGCGCGCCTTGGCCGAACTTCGCTCCGCACGCCACGATGAAGCACTCGAGCGCGCCGCGCAGGTACCCTCCTCGCTCACACGCACGATGGTCTGATTCCCTGTCACGCACTGCGGCCGGCTCGTCCGGCTGGTCGGCGCCGTGTCTCGGTCCGGCCGAAGATCGGATACGATCGCTGCTGCCTCTCGGTCCAGCAACCGGCCGCTGAGGCAGTTCGGCGTGCGCTGGTGCCGCCCTTTGGTGATCGGAGGCCGGGGTTGTCGGTGTGTGCCGACGATGGCGTCAAGGCTGTCATCCCGTCTGTCACAACGGAATCCGCGACCGGTGGTGTTCGTGCGGTCTGACGGATCGAACGACGAGGTGATCGTCGGCGTGGACTGGCCGTGGCAAGAACCATCGGTGCTGCTCATCGAGGACGACCCCGGCGACGCGCTGCTCGTCGAGGAGTTGGTCCTCGACGGTGCGCCCGGGCTGCGTCTGGACTGGGTCAGGTCACTGGCCGAGGCAAGTGAGCATCTGGCGGTGACCGTGCCCGACTGCGTCCTGCTGGACCTGCATCTTCCCGATGCGCAGGGGTTGGAGGCGCTCGAGCGGATCCGTCGGCGCACCGATCACGTCGCGATCGTGGTGCTGACCGGGCTCGACCAAGAGCAGACCGGCTTGGCGGCGGTAGCGGCGGGCGCCCAGGACTACTTGGTCAAGGGCCGGGTCGAACCCGAACTGTTCGGGCGTGCCATCCGCTACGCGATTCAGCGAAAACACGCCGAGCGCACAAGCGCGGCGCTGCAAGCCAGCAACATGCGCGCGCAGGAGAACGCACGCCTCGAGCGCGGCCTGCTACCGACACCGCTGTTGCGCGGCCGAAGCGTCGTGGATGTCGTCGCGCGCTACCGTCCCGGCCGGGCACACGCCCTGCTCGGCGGCGATTTCTACGACGTCGTGCAGGACTCCGACGGCACCGTGCACGCCGTCATCGGCGACGTGTCCGGACACGGCCCGGACGAGGCGGCGACCGGCGTGGCATTGCGATTGGCCTGGCGCACATTGGTGCTCAGCGGAGTCACCGGCGACCGGCAGCTGCGACTGCTCGAACAGGTGCTGCTGGCGGAGCGCACCGGTCGACAGACCTTCGCGACCGTCACCAGCCTCGTCCTGCATCCCGGTCGCCGACGTGCGCGGGTGCTGCGGGCCGGGCACCCGGGCATGTTGCTGCGCTCCGATGCCGGGTTGGCCTGGGTCGAGGTTCCCGGCGGGCCCGCGCTCGGGTTCCTGCCCGGCCGCGCCGAGTGGCCCGTCCACGAGCTCGACATGCCAGAAGGCTGCGGTCTGCTCGTCTTCACCGACGGACTGTTCGAAGGTCGAGTCGGCACAAACCCGCGGCGGCTCGGTGAGCAGGGCCTGGTCGAGGTCGCCCGCGCGATCGACGTCGAAGATCCCGAGTGGTTCGTCGATGAGCTGATCGGCCGGGTCGAGTCATTGGCCGGTGCGACAGGTGGATTGGATGACGATGTCGCGATCCTGTATCTCCGGTGGATCCGAGACCGTCGAGCACAGGACGACAATCGATGACAACGACAACCAGCCTGCCCGCGCGACCGACGGCCCGTTTGACCGCCCATGCCTGGTTTCAGTTCGTGCTGGTCGCGATGGTGCTGGTGGTGATCATCGGCGCAGCGGCGGGCGCACAGGTGATCGCGCAGACCAATCGGGTCACCGATCGGTTGCTCGACCAGTCGCAGCCCGCGGCGGCCGAGGCATACCGGTTGCAGAGCGCCTTGGTCAACCAGGAGACCGGCCTGCGCGGGTACGCCATCACCGCCGATCCGCAGTTTCTCCAGCCCTACAGTGAGGGCCGACGAGACGAGGAGCAGTCGGTGGCCCGCCTGCGCGGCCTCCTGGCCGGCCGGCAACCACTGCTCGACGAGCTCGACGAGGTGCAGCGGTCGGCCCAGCGGTGGCGCACCGACTATGCCGAACCGCTCGCTTCCGCGTTGACCGCCGGGCCGACCCGCGGCATCGATGCCGCGGTCGCCGCGCGCGGCAAGCCGCTGTTCGACGAACTCCGCGCGCGCTTCGACACGCAGAACCGGAATCTCGCGGCAACGGTCGACCACGACCGCGGCGAACTCGCGCACACCCGCGCGGTCCGGGACGCAGTGCTGGCCGGGATGATCGCGGTATTCCTGCTGACCGGCGTACTGCTGACCGTGCTGGTCCGACGACTCGTCGCCCGGCCGCTGAGTTACCTGACCGACGCGTCACTGCGGGTCGCCGGCGGTGACTTCGATCATCACATCGATGCGCACGGCCCGGCCGACCTCGCGACTGTCGCGAACGCGGTGGAGAGCATGCGCCGCCGCATCGTCGCCGAGCTGGCCTCCTCGCGCGCCCAGGAATCCGCGCTGGTCCAGCAGAAGGCCGATCTGGACAACCAGGCCGAGGAGCTGCGGCGTTCCAATGCCGAGCTGGAGCAGTTCGCCTACGTCGCCTCGCACGATCTGCAGGAGCCGTTGCGCAAGGTGGCCTCGTTCTGCCAGCTGCTGGAGAAGCGTTACGGGGCTCAACTCGATGAACGCGGCAAACAGTACATCGACTTCGCCGTCGACGGCGCCAAGCGAATGCAGACCTTGATCAACGATCTGCTCACGTTCTCCCGAGTCGGGCGGGTCACCGACCGCGACGAGCCGACCCGCCTGGACCACACTCTGGGCAAGGCGATGGCCAATCTGTCCGCTTCGATCGACGACTCCGGCGCCAGCATCGAGCAGCCCGCCGAACTGCCTGAGATCAGCGGCGACCCGACGCTGTTGACCATGCTGTGGCAGAACCTGATCGCCAATGCGATCAAGTTTCGCAAGCCCGACCACGCACCCGCCGTCCGGATCATGTGCGAACCCGACGACAACGCCGGTTGGCTGATATCGGTGTCGGACAACGGCATCGGTATCGCTCCCGAGTTCGCCGAGAAGGTATTCGTGATCTTCCAACGACTGCACCATCGCGACGAATACAGCGGAACCGGCATCGGGCTGGCCGTCTGCAAGAAGATCGTCGAGTATCACGGCGGGCGCATCTGGATCGACACCGCCTACACCGAGGGCACCCGCTTCTGCTTCACCCTCGGCTCCGTCGAACCCGACAGTCCACCCGCCACCGATCCGCTCGCCGATGAAGGAGCCTGCCCATGACCATCCCTGGTCAGCCCATCGACATCCTGCTCGTCGAAGACGATCCCGGTGACGAGTTGATGACCCGAGAGGCATTCGAAGACAACAAGATCGGCAATACCTTGCATGTCGCCCACGACGGCGAGGAAGCTCTCGACTTCCTCTATCGGCAGGGTGCACACGCGGACGCACCGCGACCGGATCTGATTCTGCTCGATCTCAATCTGCCCAAATACGACGGACGACAAGTTCTGGAGAAGATCAAGGCCGACCCCGACCTCGCACACATTCCGGTGGTGGTGCTGACCACATCGGCGGCCGAAGAGGACATCCTGCGCAGCTACCGGCTGCATGCGAACGCGTACGTCACCAAGCCGGTCGATCTCGACCAGTTCGTCGCCGCGATCAAGCAGATCGACGATTTCTTCGTCCAGGTCGTCCGGCTGCCGCGCCAGCAGTTGTAACCGCGGCCCGCGGCGTTCGCTCGACCGCCCGCAAGGAGCCGCTGATCGCGCGGCTCGACGTGACCGCTCGGGCCCTTCGGGCACCCTCGGCGATCCGCGCCGACGAGCGACGGAATAGCCTTATCGCACAGGGACTATCCCCCACCCGGAACACCTGATGGAGCGCACCCTGATCATGGCACCGTCCGTATCCCACCCCATCGCGCCGAAACCTTCCGACATCACCCCGGCGGGCACCTCCGAGCGCATCGTCATCTGGCCCGACCCCAGTCCCCTGGACGCCTGGTGGCGGTGCGTCATGTACATCGACCGACCGCCGCGCGCGGTCGCCTGACTCGGCCATCGACATGCCTGTACCCGACCGGCAGCGCCCTCGCCCGGTACCGACGAATTTTTGGCACCGCGGCACCGTGATCTGGTTCAACGTCGAAAAAGGCTTCGGTTTCCTCCGCGGCGACGACGACCCGACGCCGGTTTTCGTCGAGTACACCACCATCGAGACCACCGGCTACAAAACTCTCAGCGCAGGCCAACCCGTCATCTTCACCGCGACCGTACGCAAGCGCGGCCCCGAAGCCACAGCGGTGCGCCCGCTACTGTCCGACGCCGCCGACCCGGATGCCGGACACGCCGACGACTGACGCTCGACATGCGCCGATCCCCGGGAAGGTCGACGCGACCACGCTTCTGGGCGCCGTGAACTCGACGCCGTGCGTGTTCCCTTATAGTGCAGACTGCGATCGAGTTCGGCGCCAGGTACGGCTGCCTCGGATCGATAGTGGCGCTCCCGACAGGTTCCGACCGGATTTCAGAAATCGAGATGTGCGACATTCCGTGAATGGAGTAAAGCGTGTCGATCAGCAGGCGTGGTTTCTTTACCGGTGGTGCCGCAGCCGCAACAGCTGCCACCGCGATGTCGGGCGCGGCGGGGGCAGGCAGAGCCCGCGCCGACGTCGACCCGGACCGGCCGAACATCCTCGTGGTACTCGTGGACGAGATGCGCGCGCCGATGTGGTTTCCCGACCAGGAAACGCTGGACGGGATACTGCCGAATATCGCTCGAATCCGCCGCGGCGCTGTGTCGTTCGAGCAGCACTACACTGCCGCCAACGACTGCACACCGTCGCGCGGGGTACTGCTGACCGGCCTGTACTCGCATCAGACCGGTTGTATGATGACCTCGCAGTCGACGTTGTCACCGTTGTTCCCGACCTGGGGCTCGATGATCCGCGAACACGGATATGAGACGACGTGGTGGGGGAAATGGCATCTCGGCCACGATTCGGACACCACGCCCGGGTCGTTGGCGAACTACGGATTCAGCGGCGGCACGTATCCGTCGCCGAACGGCGCGCCCGGACAGGGCGTGCAGATGGACCCGACCATCGTCGACCAATTCCTCGGATGGTTCGACGCGGAAGCCGGTCGAGCGCCGTGGTGCTGCACCGTGTCCTTGGTCAACCCGCACGACATCCAGTGGTGGCCTCGATGGACCCGACGCCAGCAAGCGCAGCTCGACATTCCACGTTGGATGAACGAACTCCCCGCGAACTACGAATCCCTGGAACAGCTGGCCCAGAAGCCACGCCTGCAGTTGGCATTGGTGGAAGCCTCGGCCGCGGCCTTCGGGTTGGCGCCCTACGGAACTCCCGGTGCCGAGCAGCAGTGGATCGACATGCGCAATCTCTACCTGTGGCTGCAGCAGCAGGTCGACATCCAGATCGGCCGGGTGCTCGACGCGCTGGCCCAGCGTCCGGATGTCGCCGCCAACACGGTCATCGTGTTCACCTCCGACCACGGGGACTACGCCGGCTCGCATGGGCTGCACGGCAAAGGTGGCGCGGCCTACGACGAGGCGATCAGGGTACCGCTGTATGTGCACGATCCGCGCGGCCTATTGAGCCCCACATCGGCCACCAGTACCCGTGACCAGCTCACTTCCAGCGCCGATATCACTCCACTGCTGCTGTCGATCGCCACCGGCGGGAGCGCGTGGCGCGGCGACGCGCGGTACGCACACCTCGCCGATCGCCTCGACATCACCGCCCTGTGCCGCGACAGCGGCGAACCCGGGCGGCCCTGGATCGTCCACGCTACCGACGAACCCACCATCGAAGAGGCCGCCGTGCTCTTCAACCAGAATGCGCCCGCACACGTCGCGGCAGTGCGCACCGCCGAGGCGAAATACGTGTCGTATTCACACTTCTTCAAGGGACGGATCGAAATTGACCCGGCGCAGGAACAGGAATACGAGCTCTACGACTACACGGCGGTCGGAAAACTCGAACTCGACAACCAAGCCGAGGGCAACCGTGCGTTGCGCGCGCGGATGGAACCGCTTCTGCGACAGGCCATTGCCGAACTGAACCAGCCACTGCCGCCCAACCTGCGCCAAGCACAGGAACAAGGCTGGGCAGATTACCTCGCGCAGGAAGGCAACATCCTCGCGATCGCACAACATGCGCTCGGCGAACTGCAGAACGCATTTCCCAGATAGACACGAGCGGTAGACGGAGAGTTTCGCCGAAATTGCCCGTACAACCGAACCGTAGTCACCACCTGCAGTCGGCCCATCGACGACTCCGTTGCGGCCGAGGTGCATACGACATACCGAGCGGTCGAGAGGCAACGCATGGTCGGCGGAGTCGTCGTGTACCGCGAGCACCGTCCACCCGTCGATAAGGAGACTCTGATGGACAACGACGGATTCCATCCCGATCTGACTGCGGCGCACGCGGTCAACAACCGGGTCCACCTGATCAAATCGTCGGAAATCAGTTCTGACACCGACCAATCAGAAGGCATGCAGCGATTCGCCGCGATCAGCGGACGATTCGTCGGCTCGGAGAAACTATGGATGGGCGAGGCGACCGCGCGACCACACACCGCCTCGGGCAACCATCACCACGGTGACACCGAGACGGCGATCTACGTGCTCAGCGGCCACCCGCAGATCATCTACCACGATGGCGAGAAGGAGGTCAGGGTCACGGCCGACCCGGGCGACTACGTGTTCGTGCCGCCCTACCTACCGCACCGCGAAGAGAACCCCGACCCGCAGACCCCGGCCAGGTTCGTCATCGCGCGCAGCAGCCAGGAGGCGACCGTCATCAACCTCGACCACCTCTATCCCCTGCCGTAGCGACTGCGGTGAGTTTGCGCACGCCCACCCCAGTGGTCGTCGCCGGTAAACAGGCCCGCGTCGAAACCACAGGCCAACTTCATCAGAACCTGTTGATCTCAGCCATCGACGAACCCGGCGCGGCCACACCTCGATGCACTTCACTCGACAGATCTACCGCGCCGAAGCATTCGAGTGCATTCCGAATATGGGACCACACTCGACGTCGGTCCGTACTGGTGTGAGGATCAGGTGACGATGAGTAACGGGTGTTCCATATCGTTTCGCAGGCGCTGCAGGAATGCGGCTGCCGTGGCGCCATCGACGGCACGGTGGTCCGCGGAGAGCGTCACCCGCAGAATCTTGCGAGCGACGACCGCACCATCGACAAGACGTAGTTCCTCAGTTGCGGCACCCACCGCGAGAATGGCGGCCTGGGGCGGGTTGATCACGGCTGCGAACTGCTCGATGCCGAACATGCCGAGGTTGGAGATGGTGAAGGTGCCGCCCTCCATGTCGTCCACGCGGAGTCGTCCGGCACGGGCTCGCTCGGCCAGATCGCCGGTGTCGGCGGCGATCTGCGACACGCTCTTGCGGTCGGCGTCCTTGATCACCGGCACAACCAGTCCGGCAGCCGTCGCCACCGCAACACCGAGATGAATACCGTTGTGCCGTAACAGCTTGTCCCCCTGGTAGGAGACGTTCAACCTGGGGTCGGCACGCAAGGCGCCTGCCACCGCTTTGACGATGAGGTCGTTGACGCTGACGCGTGCGGCGCCGGATGCCTCCAGGGTCTGGTTGATTTCCGCACGGAAGGCCAGCAGCTCGGTGACATCGATCACGCTGGTCAGGTAGAAATGCGGCGCTTCTTGCTTACTCTGCACCATCCGTTTGGCGGCGACCCGCTGCACACCGGTCAGCGGAACCGCCTCGGTGTCATTCGTTACGGCGACAGTCCGGGGAGATTCTGGCGGGCGGTGGGCCGATTCGACATCCTGCCGGGTGATCCGGCCACCGGGGCCGGTCCCGGTCACCGTGGCCAGATCGACGTTCAATTCGCGTGCGATCTTGCGAGCCAGCGGGGAAGACTTCAGGCGCCCGCCACTCGCCGCAGGCATGCTCGTACTCGCTCGTGCGGAACCCGTTGCCGATTCGGCGAGCGGTTCGCTGGCCGGTGTCGGCCCCGCTGTCGCGGCAGGGACCGGCGCGGCCGGTTTCGTCGCGGTGCCGGTGCCGTCACCGACGACGGCGATCGGACTACCGATGGGCACTCGGGCGCCGGCCTCCACGAGGATGTGCTCGAGCACGCCGTCGTCGTAGGCCTCCAGTTCCATGAGGGCCTTGTCGGTCTCGATCTCGGCGATGATCTCGCCGCGCACGATGGTGTCACCGACCTTCTTGAGCCACACGGAGACGACACCGTCTTCCATCGTGTCCGACAGTCGGGGCATGGTGATTTCAGGCATGAGATAGTTCCCTTGTTCTCAGCGGCGTCGACCGACGGCCGCCAGGGTCTCCAGCGCGGCGCTGTGCAGAGAGTCGGCGGATGGCAGAGCGATCTGCTCGAGCGTTTTGGCGTAGGGCAGCGGGACTTCCGCAGCGGCGACCCGCCGTACCGGCGCGTCCAAATAATCGAAGGCGCCGTCGGAGATGGTGGCGGCCACTTCGGCGCCGATGCCGTAGGTCAGCCAGTCGTCTTCGGCCACCACGGCACATCCTGTCTTGCGCACCGATGCGACAAGCGTCTCGCGGTCGAGCGGTCGCAGGCTGCGCAGATCGATGACCTCGGCCGAGATCCCGGATTCGGCATACAGCCGTTCGGCCACCTGGGTGGCGATCGTCGCCATCCGGGAGTAACCGATGAGCGTGATGTCGGAGCCCTCGCGGGTGATGGCGGCCTTGCCGATCTGTGCGGGCGGAAGGTCGTCGGGGACCTCGCCTTTGGTGTTGTAGAGCGCGAGGTTTTCCAGGAACAGAACCGGGTCGTCGTCGTGGATAGCGGCACGCAGCAACGCGCGCGCGTCGGCAGGGGTGCTCGGAGCGACGACCTTGAGTCCAGGAACGAACGCGTAGTAGAGCTCGATATTCTGGGAGTGGGTGGCGCCTAGTTGCTGACCGCCGCCACCGGGAGTGCGAATGACCATCGGGACGCTGGTCTGTCCCCCGAACATTCCGTAGATCTTCGCGGCGTGGTTCACGATCTGATCCAACGCCAGCAGCGAGAAGTTGATCGTCATGATCTCCACGACCGGGCGGAGCCCGAGCATCGCCGCACCAACGGCGGCACCGACGAACCCCTCTTCGGCGATCGGGGTGTCGCGCACTCGTTTCTCGCCGAATTCGGTGAGCAGGCCCGCAGTGATCTTGTAGGAGCCCTCGAAGACGCCGATTTCCTCCCCCATCAGGAAGACGTCGTCGTCGCGCCGCATTTCCTCGCGCAGAGTTTCGCGCAGCGCTTCACGGTAGGTGATGACAGGCACGGTTGTCCTTCGTGGTCAGAAGAGCGGATCGGCGGGCAGCCTGCGGGAGGTGCCAGCCACCGGGGTGGCGTAGGTGTAGTCGAACAAACTCGACGGCTCCGGATGCGGACTGGCGTCGGCGAACGCGACCGCCGCGTCGACCTCCGCCTCGACGGCGCGTTCCAGTTCCGCGACGGCGGATTCGTCCAGCACACCTGCGTCGATCAGATCCGCGCGCAGCCGTGCGACCGGGTCGGAATCGCGGGCGGCGGCGAGGTCCGTGTCGCTGCGGTACTTCGCCGGGTCGACCACCGAATGTCCTTTCAGTCGAAAGCTGACGGCCTCCAGCAGGGCCGGTTTCCCCTCCCGCCGTGCGGTTTCGATCAGATCGGCCGCCACATCGCGGACAGCGAGGACGTCGGTGCCGTCGACCTGTTCGCCACGCATGCGGTACGCGGCCGCGCGCTTGTAGAGATCGGGCTCGGCGGAGGCGTTCTCGACCGTGGTTCCCATCCCGAGCTGGTTGTTGATCACGACGAACACCACTGGCAACCGCCACAGCGCCGCGAGGTTGAGCGACTCGTGAAACGCGCCGATATTCGTTGTGCCGTCGCCCATCTGACAGATCACGACGTCGTCACCACCCCGATAGTCGACGGCCATCGCCGCGCCGACGGCGAGCGGAAGCTGACCGCCGACAATGCCGTAGCCACCGAGTAGGCGCGTAGCGGTGTCGAACATGTGCATCGAGCCGCCCCAGCCCTTCGAGGTGCCGGTGGAACGCCCGTAGAGTTCGGCCATCACGCGGCCGGGTTCGATGCCTTTCGCGATCGCGTAGCCGTGCTCGCGGTAGTTGGTGAACAGATAGTCGGTGCGCCGCATCGCGGCTGCCAACCCGACAACCGTGGCTTCCTCGCCCAGGTTGAGGTGGCAGTATCCGCCGATCTTCGCCTGGGCGTAGCCCTGGGCGGCGCGTTCCTCGAATCTGCGCACGAACATCATGTCTCGCAGATAGCCGCGTAGCGTGTCCGGGTCCTCGGTGGCGAACCCGGTGGGGATGTGGTCGATCAATTCCGTCACAGTCGGTGTCCTCAGCGCTTGCGCGGCGCGACATGCACGGGCAGACCGAGCGCGGACAGCGCTGTCTCCATGCCGATCTCGCCGAGGGTCGGGTGGGCGTGAATGGTGTCGGCGAGGTCTTCGAGCGTCGCCTCGAGAGTGATGGCCAACGCACCCTCGGTGATCAGGTCGCTGGCCGACGGCCCGATGATGTGGACGCCGAGCACTTCCTGATAGCGCTGTCCAGCAATGATCTTGACGAAGCCCTCGGTTTCACCGAAGGTCTTCGCCCGACCCAGCGCCGCGAACGGGAAGCGTGCCGTGATCACCTCGTGCCCGGCTGCCTTGGCGGCTGATTCGGTGAGACCGACGCTCGCGATCTCCGGGTGGGTGAAAGTGGCCGCGGGGACGGCGGTGTAGTCGATCCGGGTGTCGTGGCCTGCGATCACGTCTGCTGCGGTCAACCCCTGATGCGAGGCGACATGGGCGAGCAGTGCTCGGCCGGTGACGTCGCCGATCGCGTAGACATGCTCGACATTGGTGCGCAACCGCTCGTCCACTGGAATGAATCCGCGTTCGTCGGTGGCGACTCCCGCCAGGTCGAGACCGAGATCGGCGATGTTGGGCGTTCGACCGACACCGACGAGAACCACGGCGGCGTCGAGTTCGCCGGCGTGTGGGCCCGCGACGGCGACCCGAAGGCCGCCCGCCTCCGAGATCGAGGTGACGGTGGATCCGGTCAGTACCGAGATCCCCCGCTCGGTGAACGATCGGCCGAGCGCCACGCCGATATCGCGGTCTTCCGCGGGCACCAGGCGGTCCTGCATCTCGACAATGGTGACCTGGCTGCCGAACGCGGCGAACAGACTCGCCCATTCCGCGCCCACGGCGCTGCCGCCGACTATGACGATGCGGTCGGGCACCGTTGTCAGGCCGAACGCGCCATCGGAGGTGATCACCCCGGGAAGATCGGCGCCGGGAATGGGCAGACGCGCCGGCACCGATCCGGTCGCGATGACGACATCGCGCGCGGTGACCTGTCGACGCAGGGTGGTGGGCTCGGCCGCATACCGGGGACCGTTTGTGCCCACCGGAGAAGGGCCGACCTCGTACACGTCGACGGTGGTCGGTCCGGTGAACCGTGCGTGCCCGTCGATGACAGTGACACCGTTGGCGGCCAGCAGGCCGGCGACTCCGTTCGTCAACTCCTTGACGATGCCGTCTTTGCGATGCCGAACGGTGGAGAAGTCGAACCGCACATTGTCGGCGTAAACACCGTAGTCTGCTGCGGCCCGCACCGTTTCGTATACTTCGGCCGAACGCAGCATCGCTTTCGTGGGGATACAGCCCCAGTTCAGGCAGACGCCGCCCGGGCGTTCCTTTTCCACCAACGCCACCGACAGCCCACGCTGCGCGGCACGGATCGCGGACACGTACCCCCCGGGCCCGCCGCCGACGACCAGTAGATCGAATTCCGGCACTCGTGGTGCTCCTCAATCTCGAATGAACCCGCCCGCGCCGAGATTGGGCGCGGAAGTCATGTCGATCGAGTGTCATCCACCCAGGTCGCTGCGACAATGCCCCGAAAGCCCAGGAGTGGACGCGGGAAAATGGGCGCTCAGCCCAATTCGCCGACCTGCTCGCCGAGGTCGAGCGCCACCAGCGCCAGGGTGAGTTCGAGGTGGATCCGTGCCCCCTCCAGCGGGCGGCCCAGTAGTCCGGAAATACGCTGCAACCGGTTCAGCACGGTGTTCCGATGGCAGTGCAGCCCGATCGCCGCGTTCGCCGCCGAGCGATTCTCCGCGAGCCAGGCGGCGAGGGTCTGCAACAGCACGTCCCGCTCTCTGGCAGGAAGCCGCAGTACCGGCCCGAGGATGCGTGCGAGCATCAGCCGTGTCAGGTCCGGCGAACGCACCAGCAGGGCCTCGGGATAGCGCTCCTCCAACGACACCAGTGCCGTGGCCTCTGCGGGCAAGGTGGTCAAGGCGATCCGCGCGAGCATGTGGCCGATGTCCACCTCGGCGAGGCCTTGCACCGTGGGCGAGGCCGCCGCCCGACCTCGGGCCAAGGGACGCAGATACTGCACAACGGCATCCACGTCTCGATGCTCCAGCGCCACCAACCCGATCGTCGTATCGACACGGGTATGCCACACCGATCGGATCTGCATCGCGGCCAGAACGGCTTCCGGTCCCGCGAGCACGGGTATCCCGTCCGCTCGCGAGTCGGCTGCCACCACCAGATAGGCACCGTGCACCGGCAGGTTCAGTTCATGCGATGCCCGCGCGGCAAAGGTCGCGTCGTGCCCGCGTCCGGCGATCAAGTCCTCGATCAGCGCATGTTTACGCCGCTCGTCGCTGCGGACCCGCTCCAGTTCGGTGTTGCGATACGACGTCGACAATGCGGAGGAGAGTCCGTCGATCACCGTCCACATCGCGGTGCCCGCCTCCCGAATCTCCTGTGGCTCGGCACCGACGGCCTCTGCTTTGTCCAGGACTGCTTCCCAGACGATCCGACCGCCGAGGCGGAACGTCCGCAGCATCGCCTCCAGTGGCACCGCTTGCTCGGCCCGACGCCGTCCGATGGAGACCGCGACATCGTCGGCATCCGGATCGATCGCTTCCCCACCCAGAATGTCGAGTATGCGGGTCAGGTAACGACAGCATCCGTCACGCAGATCGTCCCGCGGCACCGAGGTGTAGTCGGTCCATTCCGGGTTGTCGGTGAAGACGGCCTCGAGTAAGCGGCGAGTCAGGATGGTGATATCGGCGCGGCACGCCGCCGCCAGTCTGCGGGTGCCCTCCGTCACGAATGCCGGTCGCGACACACTCATGCCTGTGGACGCTACTCCGCGAGCGGCGCCGGCCGAGAGTAGCACCGCCTGGTATGCCCGCCGAAGCCTCGACACCCGTGTCCGACCGTCAGCCCGGCTACCCGAGCAAATCAACGCCGAAATGCTGTGCATCCACACCGACGCGGCGCAGTATGTTCGTGTGGAGTTGACTACGGTGCGCATCGACAAACCGGACGATCTCAATGTCATCATCGGACAGGCCCACTTCATCAAGACCGTCGAGGACCTGCACGAGACGCTGGTCGGGGTCAGTCCCCACCTGCGGTTCGGGCTGGCATTCTGCGAGGCCTCCGGACCGCGCCTGGTCCGCCACTCCGGCAACGACGGCGATCTCGTCGAGCTGGCCACGAAGAACGCTGTCGCGGTCGGCGCGGGACACTCGTTCCTCGTCTTCCTCCGCGAGGGCTATCCGGTCAATGTGCTCAATGCGGTGCGGCAGGTCCCGGAGGTCTGCGGAATATTCTGCGCCACAGCCAATCCCGTGGACGTGCTGATCGGCGAGACCGAGCTGGGTAGGGGAATCCTCGGAGTGGTCGACGGGTCCACCCCGCTGGGCGTAGAAAACGCCGATGACCAGGCAGATCGTCGACAGCTACTGCGCCGGATCGGCTACAAGTTGTAGAAACCGCCGAGGTCGGCGCCGAACCCGAGCGCGCCTGGCGGTGGGTCGAGCCGTCCTTCGGGTCCGCTCGAGCGATCTCCGCGACGATCAGCCACGCTCGGCGAGTTCGGCGAGCCGGTCAACCGACGCTCGGAGTTTGCCAGACGTAGTGGCCCGGGCGCGCGCGAGGCGTTTCTCATCGGCCAGCGCTGACCAGTCGTAGGCGTGTGTGACCCGGGTGTGCGCGTCGTCCACCGGCTCGAGTTGCCAGCGCCAGAGGTGGCCCGGCGGCTGTTCGCCTGATTCCGCGGGCAGCCAGGCGATGCGGCGACCCTCTTCGAACTCCACGATGTGATTGTCTCGGACGCTGCCGTTGGTGAGGGTCATGGTGAATACATCGCCCACACCGTGCACGCGTTGTCCCACCGGGGCATCCGCCAGATTGTCGTTTCCGTCCCATCGGGGCTGCTGCGCCGGGTCAGCGATCAATTCGAAGATCTGTTCGCACCCGGCTGCTACCTCCCGGCTGGCAGTCACGACGTGTGGAGTCTCGGGATAGTCCGTCATGGACCGATCGAAACATCCGGCAACGAGTTCCGCCAACCAGGCATCAGACCGCGGACCTGGCTCGGTGCCGACCATCGAGTTGATCTCGATCATCGGATTCGGAAGAGCCATACTGGACCCGTGGCAGACACGGGACAACGCGAGCCGGACACCGATCGCATGACCCTCGGCGGCTGTCCCCAGAGTATCGGTAGCTTCCGCTTCTGGTTCGCCGATCAACGGTGGGAATGGTCCGACGAGGTCGCCGCGATGCACGGGTACTCGCCCGGCGCGGTGGAGCCGTCCACCGAACTGCTGCTGAGCCATCAGCACCCCGACGACCGCGAGCAGGTCGCGACGGCGCTCGCGGCCGCCATCGAGACGGGCGAGGCATTCTGCAGCCGCCACCGTGTCATCGACACCTCCGGCGAACTGCACGACGTGATCGTGATCGGCGACCAGATGTGCGACCAGCAGGACGCCGTAGTCGGCACTATGGGCTACTACCTCGATGTCACCGAGACACTCGAGGAGAACCGGCAGGAAGCTCTCGACGACCTCCTCCCCGATCTGGTCGACGCCCGTGCGGTTATCGAACAGGCCAAGGGCATCATCATGTTCGTCTACGGCGTCAACGCCGAACACGCGTTCGGCGTGCTGCGCTGGCGGTCGCAAGAGACCAACATCAAGATCCGCACCCTCTCCGAACAACTGGTCGCCGACGTGGTGGCGACCGGCGGAGCGCTGACCCAGCAGCGCACCCGCTTCGACCATCTCCTGCTGACCATTCAGCAACGTGTGGCGCCCACCGAATAGTTCGCAGGCCGATGGTGTCGGTACCCGCGAGCGCCGGTCACCTCGCGTGACGAACCGAACGATTCGCACTACGCATCGAAAAGCGCCGAAGTAGCGTCGTGTGGGCGCTGCCTATAGCAGGTTCCGCAGTTCCAGATCGGTCACGTATTTTTCGATGAGCGCACGGGACAGGTGCGGAATATCGTGATCGGGACCAATTGTCGCGGCCTGGACAGCCGAGCGGAATTTCTTCGCCGGAAGCACCGAGCCGCGCACGGCCGGCGCCGGTCGTCGATACGCGTGCACCAACGGCAGCAGCGACGCGTGGCGTTGCTTTTCCCGCAGCCCCCGTAGCGCGGTCTCGAATCGGTCGGACCATTCACCGAAGTCGGCGATCCGCTCGATCGAGTGGCCGGAATCGATCAACCAGTCGACGAACACGTCGAGCGAAAGGCCGTCGTCGTGTGGATTGAGCACGTCGAAGGTCTGGAAGTCCGAGGCGGCCGCGGCGCCGAGGGTGGTGATCGCCTCGGCAGTGAAATCGGCGGGCAAGCCGTCGTAATGGGCGCGCTGCCGGTTGCCCTCGACGTCGGTCTCGTAGAAGGACAGTGGCGCGATCCCGGTGGCGATCAGGCTCAGCAGCAACCGGGTGAACATATCCGGTACGTTGAGCTGACCGGCATAGCGGCTGTGCGCCAAGACCATGTCCGAACGGAACACCGCGACCGGCAGCCCACACAGGTCGTTCGCCTCCCGCAGCAACACCTCTCCAGCCCATTTGCTGTTGCCGTAGCCGTTGGCGTAGCTCTCGTCCACGACACGCGCCGGGCTGATTTCACGGATGTCAGCGTCTTCATCGAAATCGGCCGGATCGATCTGGGTGGCCACCGCGACGGTCGACAGATAGGTGAAGGCCTTCATCCGGGTGGTGATCGCCAAGCGGATCAACTCGGCGGTGCCGACCACGTTCGGCCCGAACAGCTGCCGGTACGGCAGTACATGGTTGACCAGCGCGGCCGGGTGCACGATCAGATCGACGGTGTCGGCCAGTCGATCCCAGGTCGCCTCGTCCAGGCCCAGATTCGGTTCACCGATGTCGCGGCGAGCACCTCGAGGTTATCGGCGGCCAATTCCTGGAAGCGCTGGATCAGGCCCGGGTCGCCGCTGTCGAAGGCGTCCTCCAGACGCTTGCGCGCGCCGGCCTGATCACCACCGCGCACGAGACAGATCAGGGTGCCCCCGGTGGCCTTCAGCCGCTCCAACCACTCCAGGCCCAGGAAGCGGCCCAAATACCCGTTCGCGCCGGTGAGCAGTACGGTGTGCGCAGCCCCGGTAGCGCGGGGCAGCGCCGCCGCGTCCGCCAGGGTGCGTGCGTCGATGAACTCGTCCAGGGTGAGATCCGCCGCCCTCACCTGCGCCCCGGCGCCGTGCACCGAGTCGAAAGTCGGGCGCCGAGTTCCTGAATCTCGCGCGGCCACTATGTAGTCCGCGATCTGACGCAGTCCGTTGGCAGGACTGATCACCACCGACACCGGCACCTCGACGCCGAAGGCCTCCTGCAGCAGGTTCGAGAACGACACCGCCGAGAGCGAATCACCACCGAGATCGCTGAAATGTGCGTCGGGGCGCAGATCGGCGCTCGCGCAGCCCAGCAGCGCCTTCGCGGCGCGACTCACCGTCTCCAGCACGGGTAGTTCGGCCGCGACGCGACGCACGTCGAGCAGTTCGTTCGCCTGCGCATCGGCCAGCTCGGCGTACAGGTGCTGCAAGCGCTGTCCGTAGCGCTCTTTCAACCTGGGCCGCAACAGTTTTCCGATGCCACTCAACAGCCCGTTGTCGGTGGTGAACGGCTCGGTCTCGATCAAGAAATCTCGCGGGATCTCATAAGAATGCAGGTCGGCATCCTTCGCGAGCTGCTGTAGCGATTCGCTCAGTGTCGCCTTCAGCACGTCGAGATCACCGCGGGCCAGCGCGTCGTGGGTCGGCACGATCACGGCGAGCAGATAGGCGCGTTCGCTACTGCCGTACACGAAGATCTGCCGAATCAGCGGGCTGCTCGCGAATACTGCCTCCAGATGTGACACGGCGACGAACTCACCCTGGGACAGTTTCAACACATTGTTGCGGCGGTCGACGTAGACCAACCGGTCCGGGGCGAGTTCGGCGACGATGTCGCCGGTCTTGTAGAAGCCGTCCTCATCGAATATCTCGGCGGTGACCTCGGGCCGCCTGTAGTACCCCGGAATCATCGTGGTGGATTTCACGAGCAACTCGCCACGCGGATGCGGCTTGTCGGTCCGGAAGTAGCCCAGTTCGGGGACGTCGACGAGCCGGTAGTCGAGCACCGGTGGCCGCCGTACCTGATTGTCGATCAGGATGCTCGGGCCCGCCTCGGTGGAGCCATAGCCGTCGTGCAGGTCCAGGTCGAGCACCGACTCGATGAAAGCCTTCATCTCCGCCGCCACCGGAGCGCTCCCACAGATGGCTGTGACCACGCGCCCACCGAGGAAGCGTTCGCGCAGTTCGGTTTTCACATCCGCTTCCAACGAGGTGCGGTCGACGCCTGGTCCGTCGCGCCGATCCACCTCGCCACGGAAGCGCTGGAACACCATGTCGCACACGCGCGGAACGAAGAAGAACTCGGTCGGCCGGGCCAACGCGATGTCGTCGAAGAGCGTCGACATATCACTTGTCGCCGCGAAGTACGCGGTCCCGCCGCGGGCAAGCACGCCGGTCAGCGACATACGGCCGGCGATATGGCTCATCGGCATGTAGTTGACGTTGATCGCAGCGACCTCGGGCCTGCCCAGCCATCCTGTGGCGACCAGCCGCTCGGTGTACATCGCCCCCTTGGGTGTACCCGTGCTACCCGAGGTGTAGATCAACAGCGCCAGCGGGTCGTCGCCCGGTTCGGCAGTGAACAGTGGTGCAGCGGGGAGGCACCGTCCATGCTCGAGCACCTGGCCGAGCGATTCGACGACCACCACGCTGCCGGCGACGGCCAGGCGTTCGCGTGCCGCCTCGAATGCCGCGCGTTGGGCGTCGTCGCCCGAGTGGTAATCGAAGACGATGAGTCTCCGGAGCGCGTGGCTGGACAGGACGCATTCGACGGCCGCGTCGAGCAGTTCCGGGGTCGCGGCCAGCGCCCGCGGCGCGGTCTCACCGACGATCTCGGTCAACTGGGCGACGGGCGCGGCGGACTGCAGCGGAACGGCGACCAAGCCGAGGTGAGTGCATGCGAGATCGAGCGTGGCGTAGTCGCTGCTGGTGAAGCCGAGCGTAGCCACGAAATCACCCGCACGCAGCGGATTGTCCGGGTCACCGTGCCATGCCGCAGCAACCGCGCGGACCCGCTCCCACAGCTCACCGTAGGTCATGGTGTCGAACCGCGGCAGCAACGTCAGCGACGCGCGACCGGCGCTGTCGGCGCGCACCTGCACCGCGCGCTGCCCGAGTGCCGGCCGATCGGCGTAGGCGATCATGACCGTTTCGATGATCTGCGCCAGCCGTGCACCGGGCTTGCGAAGCTTCTCGACGACCTCCGCACGCGGGGCGGCGTTGCGGATGTCGTCATGATCGGCATACAGCTCGGCGATGCGGTGCGTGAGTCGCGCCGCCCGCGTTTCTCCCTTCACGGCCGACCTCCCTGGTCCGAGAAATACTCCTTCGACACAAACGTTAGCTTTCCTAAGTATTCTAGGGCGGTCATAAGCGCCCGCACGCATAAGCGACGCGAGACACAGTACAGATAATGTCCCAAACATGCGGGGTGCCCGGTGGCCGTAGCCTTCCGCCTGGCACTGCCCTGCCGGGTGGACGGTCGGCCCGCGCCGGATCTCACTCGGCGCGAGAATCTCGATCGACGACGACACCTCGGTCGACCGTGGACGAAAGAACGTGCCGGATGGGCGATGCGCGCCCGGTGTAGAACCCGACGGCGAGGGATTTCACACCGAAGCACGGCAGACGACCGCACACGGGCGTCACTCATGGCCGCCACGACCAGCATGATCGATCGGGCTGCTCGCCACCATGGACCCGCTACGCGAGCACTTCCCACGGCGTCGCAGGTGGCGACGTCGGACTACGGCCCCGCGGCGCAGGACAGACCACGCGGTGGCAGCCAGATCGGTGCGATCGAGCGCTAGAGCACGGCTTCGATCGCGGACACCAGTTCGGGCGCCTCCGGCGTGACAGTCGGGCGGAACCGGCCCGCCACCTTGCCGTCCCGGTCGATCAGAAACTTCTCGAAGTTCCACTGGATGTCGCCGGCGTTGCCGTCCGCGTCGACGAACTCCGCCAAGGTCCGGTAGAGCTCGTGCCTGCTGTCGCCGTTGACGTCGGTTTTCTCCAGCAACGGGAAGTCGACGCCGTAGGTGGTGGCGCAGAACTGCGCAATCTCCTCCGCAGTGCCCGGCTCCTGGCCCATGAACTGATTGCATGGCACGCCGACGACGCTGAATCCGCGCGACCCGTAGGACTTCTGCAGTTCGACCAGTCCGGAGTACTGCGGGGTGAGGCCGCACTTCGACGCCACGTTGACCAGGAGAACGGCACGGTCACCAACCAGGTCGGACAACGTCGTCGGCTCGCCGGACAGCATCCGCAGCGGAACATCTCGAAGGCTCATTCGTATCGGACCTGCCCATTCTCGATTCCGTGGATTCACCCCGAACGCCACCGTACCGGATCGGCGATTCGGACGATCGAGGCAAGGATCACGCCCGATCGTCCGCACCCCTCCCCGCGGCTTCATTCGGCGCAGCGGCCGCAGGGACATTACCCCGGTCTTCAGCTGCCCGGGCCCGCCTTCGTGGCGGGCGGTTGCCGCGCCGACGCGGCCCGCCTCCGGCAGAGCATCGACGCCGCGGTGAATCCGACTATGACCTTCGCTGTGTCCTGGCACTGACGAACAGCCCTTTTCTGGCCGCACGCCGCGACCACAGCGACATCGTGGCGACCACCAGTGCCGACGACTGCCCGCTCCGCTTCGAGCCGACTCCGATCCGCCCGGGTTGGCGGAAACCTGACCCGGGGCGACCGGTACCTCGTATCTTTGCCGTAGTCGGTGCAGATCGGAGTAGGACAGTGCAACCAGATGGGCTTACCGTCGATTACATCGTCGTCGGCTCGGGATCCGCTGGCGCGGTCGTGGCCAATCGGCTCAGCGCTGATCCCGGCACAGCGGTGGCGCTGCTCGAGGCGGGCCCGCCGGACAAGAACAAGTACGCACACATCCCCGCCGCGTTCGCGAAACTGTTTCGCTCCGAGGTGGATTGGGACTATCACACGCAGCCGCAACCGGAACTGAACAACCGCGAGATCTATTGGCCGCGCGGCAAGATGTTCGGCGGCTCCTCCTCGATGAACGCCATGATGTGGGTGCGCGGGTTCCGCGCCGACTACGACGAATGGGCGTTGCTGGCAGGCGACGAGTGGAGCTTCGCCGCGGCCGTCGAGCAGTTCCGCCGCATCGAGCGGGTGGAGAACGCCCAGTATCCCGACGAAGGCACCGACGGGCCGTTGCACATCTCGCGCCAGCGCAGCCCGCGCAGTCTCACTGCCGCGTACCTGGCCGCAGTCGAGGAGGCCGGCTACGACGTCGAGCCACCGAATCGGCCGCAGCCGGAGGGGTTCAGCGAGACCATGGTGACCCAGCGCGACGGACGCCGCTGGAGCACAGCCGACGCCTACCTGCGGCCCGCCCTGCGCCGACCCAACCTCACGGTGCACACCGAAGCGCCCGTCACCAGGGTTCTCTTCGATGGCACACGCGCCGTCGGCGTCGAGTACCGCACGGGTGGTGGCACCTACACCGTGACCGCGCGGCGCGAGGTCATCCTGTGCGGTGGTGCGGTCAACACCCCACAACTGCTGATGCTTTCCGGCATCGGCGACCGTGACGAGCTGACCCGCCACGGTATCGAAGTGCGCAAGCACGCACCCGAGGTCGGGGCGAACCTGCAGGACCATCTGGTCGCGGGCATCGGCTACACCGTCGCATCGGATTCGCTGTTCACCGCCCAGAAACCGCGCCAGCTGCTGAACTATCTGCTCCGACACCGTGGCATGCTCACCTCGAACGTCGGCGAGGCATACGGATTCGTGCGCAGCAGGCCCGAACTGGATCTGCCCGACCTGGAGCTCGTCTTCGCGCCCGCGCCGTTCTACTACGAGGGACTGGTCGACCCGACCGAGCACGGGGTGATCCTGGCGAGCGTGTTGGTGCGCCCGCACAGCCGCGGACGGATCGCACTGAGCTCGCCGGACCCATCCGCCAAGCCGCTGATCGACCCGCGCTATCTGTCCGACAGTGCAGGCGCGGACCGTACCGCCATGATGGCGGGGCTACGCCTGTGCGCCGATATCGCGGCCGAACCATCGATGAAGGCAGTACTCGGCCCGCTGAGCTATCCGCCACAGGCGCCCGCCGAGCCGGAAGCCGTTCTCGAACTGACACTGAACGCCTACTCGCACACGCTCTACCACCCGGTCGGCACGTGCCGGATGGGCACGGACACCACCAGCGTTGTCACCCCCCGACTGGAAGTCCGTGGCGTGCAGGGACTTCGGGTCGCCGACACGTCGGTGATGCCGCTGATCATCCGCGGCCACACCCACGCACCCGCGGTGTTCATCGGCGAGCAGGCCGCCCGGTTCATCCTCGCCGGATAGCGTTTTTCATCCTCGTCGGAATAGCGCTTCGCCCCATCGCTGGACAGCACATCCGAAAACACTCCGAGGCAATGCCTTCGGCATACCAGCCCTTGCATGCAGGTCGCGGCTGACGATCACCACACTCCCCGCCGAAGTTCGACCCGTTGCGGGCGGGCTACAGCCGGGCAGCGGTCACGAATGCCTCCAGACCACGGCACTCCGATGTCGATTCGCAGACTCGCGACAGCTCTGACAGTGTGACTCTTCTAGCCGATCTGGGCCGGATCCGGGCGCACAGTGACCGGCTTCGGTCGGCTGCGATCAGCACTTCGGCGCTCACCGTCACGGCCGGCGAGCTCCGCCGATCTGCGGTGGCGGAAATCCCGTGGCGTCTCGCCGAACCGTGCCTTGAACGCCGCCGAGAACCAGGCGGGGGTGAAGCCACTGCGAAGGGCCAGGTCCCGGATGGGCAGGGTCTCGCGCGCCGGGTCCTCGAGCAGGTCGCGGGCGACGCGCAGCGCCTCCTCCCGCCGCACATCGCGGAACGTGGTACCCGTCTGCTGCAGGACCGATCGCAGCTGCCGGGGCGACCAGCCCAGCGCGTGCGCTACCGCGGGCAGCCCTACGTCACCATGGCCGACATTCGCGCGCACGTATTGCCGAACCTGCTCGGCGATCTGGGTGTGCTGCGTTCGTTGCGGGTGGGTATCGCCGAGCGATATCAAGCACAACAACTCCGCGATCCGATCGCAGACCGCGTTGAACTCCCGCTCGGACAGATTCGACTGTTCGGCATGGGCACTGCGGATCATGTCCTGAACGATCCGGCCGAGGCCGCAGTTCAGGTCCAGCACCGAACCTCGTGCGCCCGACGACCCCGCTCGATGGTCGAGCTCGGTGCGTGGTACCTGGAACGCATACGCCGACAGATCCGGGATGTGTATCCGGCACATCTCGTCGAGGGCGGTTACCGAGGCATGACCGGGCTGCGCCCGCGTCACCTCGTCCCGATATCGAACCGAGTACAAACCCTCCTGGGGGACGACGACCCAGTAGAAATCGTCGCAGGGTCCTTGGCGGATGTTGGTCCTTGTTCGGTGGGATGTACTGGTTCCGCGCTGCTCCCAGCGCAACAACCGATAGGTGGTCGACTCCTGAACCGTCAGGCCCGAATACCATCGACCGGGATCGCCGTATTGATAGTCCATCGGAACGAAGGTGTTGGCGACCATGGTCCATGACTGCGGATCGCTCGCGGTCACGTGATAACACTTCATGGTGACCGCCCATCGCCGTCGGTTGACCGAGACCACATTGTCCACCAAGACAATACGGCTCGCACCACAGACCACGCGCAGGTCGTCAGGGTCCTCGACTAATCGCCGCCAGCGCCGGCCGACGTACTGCGCGCCACAGACCGGACACGTCCCCGTTCGAGATCCTCGCCGCCGGATCGCTTCCCGGGTCAGGACGAGCACGGCACAGCGAGGCGTACCGAGACCGATGACGCGGCGGACGCGTCCCCGCACCATCCGGCGGCCGACTCCCGCACAATGTGCCGGGTCGTCGTCGACGACCGACGGCATGCGTAGCTGCGGTCACGGAATCACATGACTACCGCCCTTGCCCAGGCCATCGTCCTGGGCCGCGGACGATGCCTCATCTCCTTCTTTTGGCGTGCGGGCGTCGGCGAGGCCGTTGGGCGAGCTGCAGACCGAACAGCAGGTCGGTATTACGGACGGGCGGCGGCTGTTCGGACATGCGAAGTAGTCCGGCTTGTCGTATCCAGCTGTGGTGCCAGTGATGCAGTTCCGGGATGGTCACCTCACACGCCGCGGCGATGTCGCGCAACCGGCGGCCCGCTCCACCGATAGCTCCGGCGAACAGTTTTCTGTTGGGTGTGTCGCTCGCTTCCTGATAGAAGCGGGCGGCCTGAAGCAACGGACGCGCCAACGGTGGAATCACCCACACATACAGATCGGGCGCGCGGGTGTAGCCGATCGGGCCGTTGAAGATCAGCGTGTCCGCGGTCAGCGCGACGCAAGGAATCGCGTTGAGCTCGATGACGGTGGCCCCGGTGAACAGCACGGTGGCGATCACGGCGGCATGGACCGGGTTGGTGGTCCTGGCCCAGATGCGGGCAATGCTCTCGTGATCGATCGGGGTCGTGGTCAGCCCCGGCCCGACCGAGTACGCCAGATCCGGGGGCAGTTCCAGTCGCAGACCGTGGAGCAGAAATGCGGCTTGAGCGCCGCGGAGCAGGGTGATGGTGTGTCCGCGACTGGGACTGTCGACAACGAGTTCGCCGAGGAGCCGGTACAGGCCCAGGATGTCGACCCATTCATTGAGCAAGCGGGCACTGGGACCTCGGTGCAGAGGATTGGCGACCGTAAAGCGGGGTTGCAGGACCTCGATCATGTATTTGGCGAGGTCGACATCGCGCGGGCCGAGCCAGGTCCGATCGCCGCTGCTGCCCAGGTCGTGCTGGCATGGCCGACCGGTGTGCTCAGCCAGCCATCGGCAGGTCGCTCGGATTCCTTGGGTGTAGACGGCGTCTATGCGCGCGAACTCGGCGGGTGGCAAACTCCGGCAGGCGTCCGCTCGAAACGTTGTGACGTCACTATCGGGAATCCGCAGCAACAGCTCGTCGCCAGCCGCCTCCGACAGCCGGACAATGCCTGACTCCCGTTGTCCGTTTTCTCGATATCCGACGCGCCTGGTGGCGTCCTCGAGGTCACGTTTGCCCGGTGCAGAATCCGCGCGGCGGGCTGCCAGCAACTGCCATAGGATCCGTTCGGGTACGCCGAGCTTCTGCGCCGTCAATCGCACATGATCGACCGAGAGTTTCTTGTGTTCGTCGAGCTGAGCCAATTTATCCAGCTCCGACAGACGCAGCGTGGGGACGCTTGCGTCGACCACAGCAACAACCTCCTCGATCCACAGTCCCGCACCGTATTACAGCGGTTTCGACATCGGTTTCAAAGCATTCCAGCACGTACCGCGCGGTAGGGAGGACGAAGTTACCGAGAATTGATGTTGCGTATCTCACTGAAAACTTCGGGCCAGCCGAAAGCATAGGCGACGGTATGGACGTCTTGACGCAGTACGGCGCGCGCACCGAAATCCAGCCGGAGCCCGGAACCGTAGTTCTCCCACAATACATTTCGATGAACTCACCATCCACGTCGGCGACGAACCAGCACTATCGCGACTGCCGCATTGCCACGCACGACCGGCGCGGACAACCGTTGTGCCCGAACTTCGTGGTCACCACCCTGGACGAGTTCGAGGCCTGGCCATCCCGCGACCACCTCCGGTGATCGAAACCCGCACATCAGACGATCCGAAACTTGCCGCCACCTCGATACGACCTGCGAGGCCCCGATCATATCGATGCGGCGGGTCCCCGACACCGCGGCCCGCAAGCCGGTACCCCCACCTGAAGTGGCATTGCGATGCCAGCGACTTCGATGACACGGGGTCAGCAGGCGCTCGACACGACCGGCCGTTCGGCGAAAGCAACCGCCCCAAGCCAACAACACCCTCTAATATAAGCTGCAACCTATATTAGGAGAGGGTTATGACATTACTGACCGATCCCGCCGCCATCGTCGGGCTCGTGACCCGCGAGGTCCGCACCGGCTCCCGGGACGGCGCGCCGACAAAGATTGCCGTCGCGCGGCGCAGCTACCCCACCGACCAGTCCGACCTCTGGGACGCGCTGACCGCTGTCGAACGGATCCCGCGCTGGTTCCTGCCGGTCAGCGGTGATCTGCGCGTCGGCGGCCACTACCAGATCGAGGGCAACGCAGGCGGTGTCGTCGAACAGTGCGAAGAGCCGAAGCGATTCGCGGTGACGTGGGAAATGGGTCCGCAGGTGTCGTGGCTGGAGATCACCCTCACCCCCGCCGACGACGGCACGCTGTTGGAGTTGACGCACGAGGCGCACGTCGATACCGAACTCTGGTCGCAGTTCGGACCGGGCGCAGTCGGTGTCGGGTGGGATCTCGCCCTGATGGGCCTGGGCTTGCACCTGTCGAGCGGTACAGCGGTGGATCCGGTCGAGGCGATGGCTTTCACCACCACACCCGAGGGTGCGGCGTTCGTCCGGGCTGCCGCGGTTGGTTGGGCAGACGCGGCCGTTGGCGACGGTGACGAATCCACCGTGGCACACGCAGCCGCCGAGCGGACCGTCGGGTTCTACACGGCTGCGCCCGAGGACGACCACCGATCCCGATGAACCGCTCTCCCGCCAAGATATTCGAGGCACTGGGCGACCCGGTTCGTCGCGGCATCCTCGAGTTGATGGTGGCCGGCGAGCGGCCCGCGGGCGCGATTGTCGACGCCGTGCGACGGTATACACCGATCTCCCAGCCCGCCGTCTCGCAGCACCTCAGGGTGCTCCGCGACGCCGGACTGGTGAGCGTCCGCACGGAGGGGACGCGGCGGTTCTATGCGCTCGACCCCACCGGCCTGGACGTGGCCCGCTCGTGGCTGGCTCGGTTGGCCGACCCACTCGAACAGTTCACTCAGCCACTCGACGCTCTCGCCACCGAGATCGCCCGTGGCAAACGAGTCCGCCGCACGACCAAGGCGGATGTCGATACCGCGGCGGCGCCCGCCAGTGACGTCCGGCCCGCCTGAGCACAGCACCGACCGACTTTCCGACGACGCTCCGATCACCATCGATACAACTATTCGGCACCGCCTCCGACACCCACCGGAAACACGAACCACTGCGCCGAGTCACCAGCCGGGCGGAGTCGGGTCGGCCACAGCGCAGGAAATATCGAGTGTCGGTTCCCGATCCGCGCCGAGCGCTCGACTCCTGCGCCGCCGACCGCGATGACACCGAGATGGCGCAACGATGCCAGGCACCACAGCACGTGCCGGTGCGGCTTCGCTCATCCACGTGTCGACACCGGCTCCTTTCCCTTCCGTGGTTCGGATCGGTCGGCTGAAGCCACCGCGGACAGCGACCCTACAACCGAGACTCCGGGGAATCGGCGGCGGATCTGGGTGATGCAGCGCAGGACCTCATGCAGTTCGATCCGGAGCAGACGCAACTGCGTGGCACGTGCCGCAGGACCCGTCGAGGCTGCGCGATTCATGGTTTCGATGACATAGGACAGCTCGTCGGCCTCCTCGACCAGTAGGTCGAAAAACACTTTCGCCTGCGCTCGGTCAGCGCGGTCGTCCATCGTAGGCTCGTGTCACATCGCGGTGTCGGACAGTTCCCTCCCGGCACGGCGTTCCACCAGGAGCGGAACGAATTCGCGCACGGGCGCGTCCGCGAAGCGCTGATGGGTTCGTCGAACGACCAACGCGATGGTCTCGGCGGGAAGCTCAGGATGACACTTCATGAGTCGCGCGGCGACATTTCCGATCTGCGCAGCCTCGTCGTTTTGCATGGCTCGGTCCCTGCTCGGTGGTTGTATACGAAGGGCGCACCGACACGCATCATTGCTTCCACGGACGTGAACCGCACGGCTGCGACAGTGCGTACCGATGCTCTGCGGCACTGGCTTGCGGCACTCCCCGGGTAGCACCGCAAGCCAGTGATTTCGTGACGGCCAGACGTGCGCCAAGAATGCTGAACCATCACTCTATATAATGTACCGTTGCGCGACGGCGCGATCAATGGCGGCGAATGAATCGAGGGTGTCGAGGCGAGACCGACCGGAAGACGGCGGAAGCCGAGCTACTTCGAGATGTCCCACCACGGTGCGCCACCGGCCCGGATGTACTTGTCGCAGGTCATCGTCGGGACTGTTGCCGTTGGGCGCAACGCGATGGTGGCGGACCACCACCGCACACCGATCTCATGAGCGTCGTCGCGGCAACAGGCGGGCCACGAACTCAGCGCCATCTCGCTCGATACAGCATCATGCGGTGGTGGATCAGTCCAGCCGCCATGCTCGTTCAGACGTCATGTCGACCGAGGTCCCCGCATTCCGCGCCACCCCAGGGGAAGTTGGACGCGGCGCGTTCTGATTTCGTCGACGAGTTCCGCGTAGCCCTCCTGGACTTCGCCGAGGTGGAACCACGCCTCGTGGCGCAGGTCCTCGTCGTCGGTATGCAGGACCGTCCACCACGCGACGGCATAAGTGTGCGCGACATGGCTGATCACCTCACCCAGAGAATGAATGTTCTTGCGCGCGGTACGGGTTCGCGCAACATGGAATACCGCCCACGTGTCGATCTCGGCGACCACCCTCGCGATGTCGGCATGGATCCCGGTCTCATCGAAGTCGGTGGGACGCCGTGCCGGGTCCAGATGTACCGGGATCAGCGCAGCGTGCAGGTCACCCAACTCCCGCGCCCACCCGATCAACGGCGAGCCGCCGCAGGTCGAATTGCCGGAAATCGCCCCGAGCAGCTGATCCGGTTCGAGCAGAGGAATCGCTTCACGTGCGGGTTCTGCGGGTTCGCAAGGCTCCGCCGATGCGACCCACCGGTGCGAACGCCTCGTGCGCCCCACCGCGACACGCACGGTGGCCTTCCGGAGGGCGCGGCGGCCCGCGTAGGCGCCGTGCGAGCGAGCACCGGCGTTGGGCGGGCGATGGGAACTCGCCATGCACGCCGGGTCGTGACGGTGCATGTGACGGTTCGCTCCGACGCGGGAGCGGTGGCCGTCCGGGTATGCGAGCACCCGACCCAACGGCATATAGTCCGGATTCGTGTCGTCCGGAGTCGCATCGCCGGCAGGCGCAACGTCGCTGTGTTCGACTGCCGAATGCTCGATCTCGCAGCGATCGGTCAGGTTGCGGTCCCGGGGCACCCGACCGCCATCGCCGCGTGGACGGCCGGTGCCCGGCCTCGCTGTGGCGAGGCCGACGATCGCACTGGTCGCGCCCTGCGTTCGATTCACCACCGTGCGTGTCGACACCGCGGCAATCAGCCTGGTGGTGAACTCGGCAATCCAGTGTCCGGCGGCACCACTCGAAGTCGAGTCGTCACGTCCACCGGAGATTCGGCCACCGATGTAGAGCACCACCAGCAGAATCGCGCCGATCGCCAGCGAGGCGAGGAGGCTGCCGCTGCCGGTGTCAGCCGCGACGAGGAACAGCAGAAACAACGTCGCGATCACCTCGATGACATTGATCCCGCGAGCACGGCGGGCAGTGATCACCCCACTGGTGTCCGGTGCCGCGTGGGCAGGGACTTCGATGCTCCTTCGGGGTATGCCCATGTCGACGCTCCTTAGAATGATGACCCGTTAGTACTTTCAGAATCGTCTCGCCGCATGGTTTTGTCGTCGACGCTGGCCGCAATCACGGTTCCCCGCCAGCCCCCCGGGCGAATACCAGCCAGCTGCAGCTCTGTCTCGACAGGCGCGTTCGACGGTCGCACCACCGATCACCTGGGAATATCCAGCCATTACCGGGCGAAGCTCAGGGACGCTTTCACCCGGATGTGGTGTCATGAACACGCCGATGTGCGCGGCGCGCCACGGTATGCTCGAAGTGATCAGCCCGGAGGTGATGAAATGGGGCTCGGCTGGACACGGGGGAGTTCGGGGTGGATGACGGCCGGATTCGCACCGTACGCAGCGCGGCCTGATCAGATCCCGGTCGAGGTGCCAGTCGCCGCCTTCGAGCCGGACACCGACCGATTCCTTCCGACACCGCCTCGGCGTGACCGCCGACGGGATGGACATGTCCACGCACATCGGTCGTGATCACGCTCACGACCGGGTCGAGCCCACCTGCACGGAGAGTGGGGGTTCGGCGACGACTCAGTTGCGGGTAATTCTGGCCGAAGACGACGTCCTGCTCCGCGAGGGTGTCGCGAGCCTGCTCGCATGCTCGGGGTTCGACATCGTGGGTCAGGCCGACGACGCATCGCAACTTCTGGGGCTGGTCCGGGACAATGCCGCGGATCTCGTGGTGGTGGACATTCGGATGCCGCCGACCTACACCACCGAAGGGTTGGACGCGGCCCGGGTGATCCGCACCGAATTCCCGGAGACCGGCATCCTGGTGTTGTCGGCATACACCGACGTCGAGGACGCGATGGAGCTGCTGGCCAGTGGCCGACGGATCGGCTACCTCCTCAAGAGCCGGATCACCGACGTGGAAGATTTCGTCGACACCCTCCATCGAATCGCCAAGGGGGCATCGGTCGTCGATCCTGCCCTCGTCCAGGAGTTGGTGTCGGCCAGCCGGCACGAGGACCCCCTCGCGGTGCTGAGTATGCGAGAACGGGAGGTCCTCGCGCTGATGGCGGAGGGACGGTCCAACGCAGGAATCGCTCGTCGGCTGTGGGTCACCGAGGGCACCGTCGAGAAGCACGTGCGTAGCATTCTGACCAAACTGGATCTGCCCGAGACCGGCGACGATCACCGCAGGGTCCTCGCAGTGGTCACGTTCCTCGACGCTCACTGAGCGCATCGTCGGGACGACCGACGCCATGGGTGGTGAGGAGCTCGCGGATCGCACCCGACGACACCGCGAACTTGGATAAGAAGCCCACCGCCGGGCTCTTGACGATCAGGTCGGCGAACTCCTGCTCGGCGTGAGTAGAGGTCAATATCACCGGCGACGGCGCAGGCCACCCGGTCCGGTACAGATGTTCGGCCAGTTCGAACCCGTTCTCCTCGCCGAGATCGACATCGACCAGCGTCACATCGGGCCGCAGTGCCTCGACACCTCTGAGTGCCTCAGCGCTGGTCGAGGCCACGCCGACGACCGTCACCCCCTCTCGCTCGAGGAGTTCTCGCGCAGCGTCGAGAAAGTGGACGCTGTCATCGACGATGAAGCAGCGCAGCAACTCCGCCCAGTGCACCATGCCCCCAGTTTCGCCGCGCGCGCGGTCGGCACGCATTACTGCTAGCTGGAACTTCCGGTCGACGAGCTGTCGGCTGCTCGGCCCGGGGCCTGACCTGCCGAACGGTAGAGGTTGGTGACGGCCGCGATGTCGGCATCGTTCAGGCCCGACGATGCCGCCGCCGCGTAGAGGTGCCGTACCGCCGCGGCCATCGGCAACTCGACCTCGGCCGCGTGGGCGATGCCGAGCGCCAAGCCCGCATCCTTGGCGGCGAGAACAGTGGTCCACCACCCGCTGTGGGAGCCGGCCAGCACGCTGTCGAATCGGTTCTGCAACCCGGGCGCCAGTGCCCTGGCGCCGAGCAGATCACGCAGTTGGTCGTCCGAGAGACCGCCGCAACGGCCCACAGCGACGGATTCGGCGAGTCCGACGACTCCCGAGAGCAGCAATAGGTTCGACGTCAGCTTGGCGGTGATCGCCAACGACGCGGTGTCATAGCGTCGTACCGTGTCCGACAGCGACGAGATCATCGGACTCAGGCGGTCCACGACATCGCCGTCACCGCCGACCAGCAGCGTCGCGTGCCCAGCGACAACCGCTGCGGGCCCACCCATGATCGGCATGGCGACGAAGCGATCGGGGAAGCGTTCCGCGAGTTCGTCGCTGAGTGTGGGCGAAATGGTCGAGCAATCGGCGTAGCTGGTCGTCGAACCTATCGAGGAGCGCAACTCCCCCAGCGCGACCGCCCTGACCGCCGCGTCGTCGGACAGCATGGTGACGACGACATCCACCCCGTGCACGGCGTCGGTGACGGTCGGCGCTTCCACGACTCCCACCGATACGATGTCCCGCGCTGCACCCTTTGTCCGGTTCCACACCGTCACCTGGTGACCACCACGCAGCAGACGCCGTGCCAGCGCCTGACCCATCCGCCCCATCCCCAACACCGCGATGTCCATCCCGACCCTCCATGATCGCTGGTCCTCGTTCGGAGTTCTGGGAGTCGCCGGCGAACCACTCGACGTGGGCCACCCGTCCGCGCCCGCCATCCGAGGCACCGCACCACGCCCGCTGTCGCATCCATCCTCGCCCACGCCACGGGACACATCATGGTTGCTCACCGGCGCGTCGCGATCATGCGGCCGGATCAATCAGACATGTCGGCGCCGGCAACGTCGCACTCAGTGGACACTGACGAGGAATTCGACCCAGAAAGCAGAGCAGAACTCGCTCGGCGGACAGTCCGCGCCACCTGGTCGCAGACCGCGGTCAGCTGGAGCCTGTGCTGTGGCGATGCGCCGGTTCACGCCCCTGCGGCTGTGCCGGTGCCGGTCGCACCGGTATCGGCGGCATCGGCAGCACAGCGGGTTCACCCGCAGTGATCTGGACGGACTGCCCATGATGCACAATCTCCAGTTGCTTGCCGTCGACAACCGAGTACCGCGCGCGCTCATGGTTGATATCGACACGCAACCGTTGGCCGCGGAGGAAGACGTTGAACGTGAGTCGAGTAATGCCTTCGGGAAGCCGCGGTGCGAAGGTGATGGCCGCGTCGCTGTAATGGCGCATACCGCCGAGGCCGTAGACCAGCGCGATCCAGGTACCGGCCAGCGACGCGATGTGTAGACCATCTCGGGTGTTGTGCTCGAGGTCGTCCAGATCCATCAGCGCGGCTTCGCCGAGGTAGTCATGCGCCAGGCCCAGATGGCCGACCTCGGCGGCCAGCACCGATTGGATGCAGGCCGACAACGAGGAGTCGCGGACTGTGATCCGCTCGTAGTAGTCGAAGTTGCGGGCCTTTTGCGCACTCGTGAAGGCATCGCCGCGAAGAAACATCGCGAGCACGAGATCGGCTTGTTTGGTGACCTTCTTCCGGTACAGGTCGAAGTAGGGGAAATGCAGGAGCAAGGGGTATTGCCCAGCCGCGGTGCCGGTGAAGTCCCAGTCCCGATGCTCGGTGAAACCCTCAGCCTGTGGATGGATTCCGAGCACATCGTCGTAGGGAACGAACATCGCGTCCGCGGCGTCGCGCCAGGCTGCCATTTCCTCCTCGTCGACACCCAGTTCGCGGGCCCGGTCGGGGTAGCGACCGGCGGTGTCGGCCGCGGCATGCAGATTTTGTTGCGCCATCAGGTTGGTGTAGACGTTGTTGTCGGCTACGGCGCTGTACTCATCCGGGCCGGTTACCCCGTCGATCCGGAATTGACCCGCACTGTCGTGATGACCCAGTGACCGCCACAACCGGGCAGTCTGCACCAAAAGGTCCATACCCACAGTTCGTTCGAAGCCCTCGTCGCCGGTGACCCGGATGTAGCGGATGACCGCGTCGGCGATGTCGGCGCTGATATGGAACGCGGCAGTCCCCGCAGGCCAGTAGCTGGAACATTCCGCCCCGGCAATGGTCCGCCACGGGAATGCCGCCCCTCGCAAACCCAGTTGAGCGGCCCGTTCGAGGGCCATCGGCAGAGTGGAGTGCCGCCACCGCAGCGCGTGCTTGGCCGCGTCGGGTGAGGTGTAAGTGAGTACGGGCAGCACAAACGTTTCGCTGTCCCAGAAGGTATGGCCGTTGTATCCGGGTCCGGTCAAGCCCTTGGCCGGAATCGCCTTGCCCTCGGCCCGGACACCGGCCTGTAAGACGTGGAACAGGGCGAATCGGACGGCCTGCTGGATCTCGGTGTCGCCGGCGACCTCGACGTCGGCCCGATCCCAGAAGTCGTCCAGATAGGCGCGCTGTTCGGCGAGCATGTCCGCCCACCCGGCCGTGGTCGCGGCGGTCAGCGCGGCAGCAACCTGCGCGCGAACTCCGGGCAGCGACCGCGTACTCGACCAGCCATAGGCGACGAACTTGATCACCTGGAGCGATTGTCCCGGTTGCAACTCCGCGGTCATCGTCACCCGAGCAAGGTCTGGGTAACTCTCCGACCGACATTGCACCGATGGCCCTTCCACCAGATGATCCATGACGCATCCCACCCGCAGTCCGCTGCCGAACGTATGGTGCACCAATTCGGCCCATTGGTCATGGCAGGAGTGCGCCTCGGACTGCAACGACGCGGCCAGCACCGTCGTGCCTCTCGGGTCTTTTCCCGGCGCAGGCAGTTGTTCGTTCGCGACGAGTTCGGATTGCACCACGATCCGAGCCGGACCATTGAGCACTTCGACCTCGTAGGACACTGCCGCCACCGACCGCTGCACCAGTGACACCAGCCGCACCGACGAAACGCGGATGGTGCGTCCGGTCGGGGAAGTCCACTCGACGCGGCGCCGCAGCACTCCGGCGCGCAAGTCGAGCACCCACTCGTGGGAGTGCAACTCACCGTAGCGAACATCGAAGGGCTCGTCGTCCACCAATAGACGAATCAACTTGCCGTTGGTGACGTTGATGACCGTCTGCCCTGACTCCGGGTAGCCGTACCCTGCCTCGGCGTAGGGCAACACGCGTTGCTCCCACACACCGTTCAGGTAAGACCCTGGCAGACCGCTGGGTTCTCCCTCGTCGAAGTTCGCTCGCCAGCCGATGTGGCCGTTCGACAACGCGAATACCGACTCCGTCTGGGCCAGCACGTCGAGGTCGAGGCTGGTCGCACGGATGCACCATGGTTCGACGGCGAAGCACGGATTCAGAATCATCGGTGATCGAACAATTCGGCGAGATCGGCGACAACGACATCCGCCCCGTGCGCGCGCAGCGCATCAGCCTGGCCGACGCGATCGACGCCCACGACGAGGCCGAAACCACCGGCGCGCCCGGCCTCGACACCGGCGAGCGCATCCTCGAACACCGCGGCCTCGGCGGGTTCCAATTCCAATGCGCTGGCACCGGCGAGATAGGTGTCCGGCGCGGGTTTTCCGGGTAGGTGGTCACGCTCGGCGACGATTCCGTCGATGCGCACATCGAACAGATCCTGTATACCCGCTGCCGCGAGTACATCCCGGCAGTTCGTGCTCGACGACACCACCGCCCGAGCCAGCCCGGCATCGCGAACCGCGCGGACGTAGCGCATCGAACCGACGTATGCCTCGACGCCGTCGCGGTGGATCATCCGTAAGACGATCTCGTTCTTTCTCGCCCCCAACCCCTGCACGGTGTCCGCTTCGGGCGGGTCGGCCGCGGTGCCGTCGGGCAACTCGATACCACGAGACTCCAGAAAGGACCGCGTCCCGTCGGCCCGGGGTTTGCCGTCGACGTAGGCGTCGTAATCCTGCACCGCGTCGAAAGGCACGAACGCGACGTCCGCCTGCTCCGCCCGACCGCGGAGGTAGTCGTCGAACATTTCCTTCCAGGCGGCCGCATGAACGGTCGCCGTCCGAGTAAGCACACCATCAAGGTCGAAGAGACACCCTCGCACCTTGTCCGGAAGGCCCAACACCGAATCGACGGTACTCCGGCCGACAGATCAACACCATATTCCTCGATCACCTCGTCCAGCGCACACCATCGTCGCCGCACCACCCGCCCCCGCGGTCGCGGAGTTACCGCCTCCGCAGAAGCGATCGAAACCTACGCCCACACCTGCGGTAATGCCGATCGCGAGAAGGTGCTCTTCGGCGTGACCGTGATCAGATCGCACACCTGCACCAATTCATCCGGAACCGCATCGTCGAAATGCCGCAAACCCGGCGAGATCACCGCATCGACATCCAAGTCTCGGACGACGTCGACCAGTCGGCCCACCGGCCCGTCGGTACCGGCGCCGAAGGTCACGGTCTTGGCCAGCTCGTAGCCCAGCCGCTTCGCCAAACTCCGTATCTGCGCCTCGTCCCAAGCCTGAGACACACCCGACACGTCTTTGCGGAGATAACCCAGCGCGGGTGGTTTCGCCCTCATCGACACTCCCTTGCACGGTCATTGCTGAATTGTCAAATCGCCTGCATGCCTGCAGCTCTCGCGGTGTCGGTGCATCGAGTCGACAGGGCCGGGCAGGTACTGACAGCATATGCTGTCGACAACGGGTGATGTCAACATATTGGGCACTCGAAACAACCGTAAGCGAAACGTGATTCCCGCCGTCCGGCACCGCAAGCATTCGATCGCGCCGCCCGGGCGGCGCAGGCTGCCGACCGGCAAATGGCCTACGGACGCGCCGAGTGTACGGGAGAGTATTGGATCACGGTGCGCCGGAATATGTTTCAGCACCGGGCCCGGTGGCGAGCCCGTCGCCGAGGCCAGAGGTCGTAGCCGATAACGCTCGGCAGGACCGTGTTCGTGTTCCATGCATGACGAGATCAGATGACTTGACGCTTCGGCGACCGCGTCGCACGCCCGTGGCCGACCCGACCTCGATGTCCGGCGAACTGATCACCTCGAGGACGACCGCCTCCTGGCGAATGCGACGGGAACCGCACCGTCGGTCCAGATCACGCCAGCGCCATGGCGACCGCCGCGTGCAGCCGTATATCGCTCAGGCCCTCGGTTTCGACGGCGCAGACGATTTCCTCCATGGCGCGCATGAACGCCCAACCGCGGGACCGACCGGCGTCGACATCCAGCAACACCGCGGTGCGTTCGACGACCCTGCAGGCATGTTCCGGCCCTGGCGCACACTGTATCTGGATCATGACCAGGAATCCCGCATCGAAGGCCGCTTCACCGAGATAGGCCTTCGGATCGATCAGCAACCACGGCTCTCGTTCGGCCGCAAGGACATTGCCGAGGTGCGTGTCCCGATTGACGATCAGCAGCGGCCCATCTGGCACCCTCAGTTCCTCGCACCATTCCACCGCCCGTTCCAGCAGTGGCGTGGGGATCGCCTGCGCCACAGCGGGTACCGGGTCGACAAAGCGGCGGGCCCACTCGGCGACCAGGTCGGTCACCGCGGGCCACGCGGGATATCCGTCCGGAACACCGACAGGTTCGCGCCGCAGCCGCCGGTACAATCGGCAGGCGAGTTCGACCTTCGCGATGTTCTCCGGCCGACCCTCCAGACTCGGAAACCCGAACTGCTCCACTAGTTCCGTCCCCGGTCGGGCCCACTCGAGCAGCATCGCCCCGGACCCGGCATCGAACTCGTACAGTCTGATGGCTCCCTCGCCCCGGTAACAGAACAGCCCGCTCGGTTCCCCCACGTTCTCCTCGTCGATGACCGGAACCTTCAGCACTGCCACCGACCCGTCGTCACGTCGAACCGCCGCCGCGTACGAATGCGTACCACCCGAGAATCCATCCCCGATCACGTCCAATCCCCATGCCTCGCATCGCGCGTTGACGACAGCGGGCAGCTCGGCGAGCCATCAGCACCCGCGTTCCCCGAAAACGTGCCGGATATTGTCGACAACGTCTTGCGGCAGCGTGATCGGCATCAGCCCAGCCTGCCCGGTGACAGTCCGGGCGCGCACACCACCCCCGGGACACTCCCGCCGTGGTCGTGCCGTTCGGCTCGCTACTCCTCGACCGAGGATCACGCGCCGACCTGCCGCTACGATCTCCACAGCGCAACGGGTTCGTCAACCTTTTTTCCCGCAGGTTTCGTCGAAAGGTTTACGTCGACGTGATCGGCGGATGGACGTAGCGTCGAAGTCGTGACTGTTCCAGAACACTTGCCGACGACCGTGGGCGAGTTGCGCACGGCCGGCTACCTGCCGCGCGGTGTGAAGACCGAGATTCGGGAGAACCTGCTGGCCCGGTTGGGTTCCGGCAGCGACCCGTGGCCCGGCATCGTCGGCTTCGACCGGACCGTCCTGCCGCAACTGGAGCGCGCGCTGCTCGCGGGCCACGACGTCGTACTACTGGGCGAACGCGGCCAGGGTAAGACCCGACTGCTGCGCACCATGATCGGCCTGCTCGATGAGTGGACGCCTGTGATCGCGGGCGCCGAACTGGGCGAGCACCCGCTTTCCCCGATCAGCCCGGCCGGCCGTCGACTGGCCGCGGAGTTCGGCGAAGACCTGCCCGTCGCATGGCGGCACCGCTCGGAACGTTATGCGGAGAAACTCGCCACACCGGACACCTCCGTCGGTGACCTGATCGGCGACGTAGACCCGGTCAAGGTGGCCGAGGGCCGCAGCCTCGGCGATCCCGAGACCATCCACTTCGGACTCGTGCCGCGCGCCCACCGCGGCATCGTCGCGATCAACGAGCTGCCCGACCTCGCCGAACGCATCCAGGTCGCGCTGCTGAACGTGATGGAAGAGCGCGACATCCAGGTCCGTGGCTACACCCTCCGCCTGCCCCTCGACGTGTTGCTCGTTGCCACCGCCAACCCCGAGGATTACACCAACCGCGGCCGAATCATCACACCGCTGAAGGATCGGTTCGGCGCGGAGATCCGCACCCACTACCCCCTCAGCGTTCCGGCCGAGGTTGCCCTGGTCCGCCAGGAGGCCGACCTGGTGGCCGAAGTGGGCGACCCTCTGATCGAGGTACTCGCGCGGTTCGTACGACGACTACGCGAATCATCCGCGATCGACCAGCGATCCGGTGTGTCCGCACGGTTCGCGGTCGCCGCCGCCGAAACGGTGGCCGCCGCCGCACTCCGCAGGGCGGCGCTCACCGGCGAGAGTCCGGCGGTCGCCCGTCCGGTCGACCTCGAATCCGTGGCGGCGGTGTTGCGCGGCAAACTGGAGTTCGAATCCGGCGAGGAGGGACGCGAGCAGGAACACCTCACCCACCTGCTGCGGCGCTCCTTCTCCGACACCGCGCGGGAACTGCTCGGCGGGCTGAACCTGCGACCACTTGCCCAGGCTGTCAGCGAAGGACACCTGGTCACCACTGGCGAACGCGTGCCGGGCAAGGACATCGTGTCCGCGCTGCCCGAACTGCCCATCCTGCACGACGTCGCTGCCCGGCTCGGCGTCGCCGCCACCGAACCGCCGGCCCGGATCGCGTCCGCCGTCGAGTTCGCTCTGGAAGCCCTCTACTTGGCCCGCCAAGTCGCCAAGGATTCCGACGACGGCATCGCGGTGTACGGCTCGTGAAAACGGCCGCGGTACCCGGTCCCGGTGAATCGTCATGACCGTCCCCGACCGCTACTCCTACGGGCCCTATCACGACGGACCCGATCCTCTGGCGCCCCCGCTCGACCTGCGGGTGGCGCTGGACCAGATCGGGCGCGATGTGATGGAGGGCAGCGCGCCTCGCACCGCGTTGGAGGAACTGCTACGGCGCGGCATGCGCGATACGCGCGGGCTCGATGAGTTGACCCGTCAGGTTCGGCAGCGTCGCTCGGAGATCGCCGCGCGGCACCGGCTCGACGGTACGTTGCACCAGGTCCGCGAACTGCTGGAAGCGGCCTTGGACGCCGAGCGCGGCGCGCTGTTCCCCGACCCGTCCGATGACGCCAGATTCGCCGAGGCACAGCTGGACGCACTGCCGACGAGCACCGCGGCCGCTGTCAACGAGCTCGCCGACTACCACTGGCGATCCGAAACGGGCGGGCAGAACTACCAGGAGATCCGCGACCTGCTCGGCCGGGAACTGCTCGACTCCCGCGTCCAGGGGATGAAACAGGCCCTGCAGAACGCGACACCCGAGGACGTCGAGCGCGTCGGGCAGATGATGTCCGATCTGAACGACCTACTCGCCGCGCAAGCGCGGGGCGAGAACACCGAGCAGCAGTTCGCCGATTTCATGGCCGAGCACGGCGAGTTCTTCCCGGAGAATCCCAGCAACACCGACGAACTGATCGACGCGCTCGCCGGCCGTGCCGCGGCCGCGCAACGCATGATCAACTCGATGTCCGCCGAGCAGCGAGCAGAACTCGCCGACCTGATCGGCCAGGCGTTCGGCGATCCGCGCATCGCGCAGCAGATCGCGGCGCTCGACGCCACTCTGCGAGCGCTGCGGCCCGGCGAGGACTGGACCTCCGGGCAGCGGTTCCGCGGCCAGGACCCGCTGGGCCTCGGTGACGGCGCGCAGGCCATGCAAGACCTGGCCGAACTGGACGCGCTAGCCGAGCAGCTCGGCCAGTCCTACCCGGGGGCCAGGCTCGAAGACATCGATCTGGAGGCATTGACCCGCCACCTCGGCGACAGCGCCGCCGTCGACGCCACCCGGCTGGCCGAACTGGAGCGCGAACTGCGCAGACAAGGCGTGTTCGAACGGACACCGGACGGTTCGCTTCGGTTGACGCCCAAGGCTTTGCGACGGCTCGGCGAGACGGCGCTGCGTGCCGTCCTGGGCCAGTTGCGATCCCGGCGAGGCGAGCGGGACACAGTCCTGGCCGGCGCGGCGGGCGAGCCGACCGGTGCCACACGGCCGTGGCAGTTCGGCGACACTGAGCCGTGGGACGTGTCGAGGACCGTACGCAACGCTGTGCTGCGGTCGGCGTCGACGGGCAGTCGCCGGGTCCAGTTGGAGGTGTCCGACGTCGAGATCATGGAAACCGAGCAGCGGTCACGGGCCGCTGTGGCGCTCTGTGTCGATACGTCCTGGTCGATGGTGCAAGAGGGTAGGTGGGTGCCGATGAAGCGCACCGCGCTCGCGTTGCACCAGTTGATCGGCACCCGGTTCCGCTCCGACGCGCTCAGCGTGATCGCGTTCGGCCGACACGCCGAGACCGTCGACATCGGCGATCTGACCGCGCTGGAAGGTGTGTGGGAACAAGGCACCAATCTGCACCACGCACTGCTCCTGGCCGCACGACACCTGCGCAGACATCCCGACGCCGTCCCCGTCGTGCTCGTGGTCACCGATGGCGAGCCCACAGCTCACCTGGAGCCGGACGGTGCGGCGTACTTCAGCTGGCCCCCGGAACCGCGCACCTTGGCCGTGACGATGGCCCAGGTCGATGCCCTGACCACACTGGGCGCCACAGTGACGGTGTTCATGCTCGGCAACGACCCGGAACTACGGGAATTCGTCGACCTGGTCGCCCGCCGCAGCGGTGGCCGCGTCGTAGCACCCGACTTGGACGGTCTCGGCGCCGCAGTGGTCAGCGACTACCTGCATGGCAGGCGCGGCTGAAAAGAACACTCCGAAACTTCTGTTCGACAACGCTGCGATGACGGTGTCGTCCCATATGCGCCGGTCGGTACTCGACTGCACCCGATGATGATCGCGTCGCGCGGCCTTCGGTCGTAGCGCACCGATCAGGCCGCCGCGCCTCGCCGATCCCACGCATCGGCGGGATCGCGTGGCAGGCCGATTACGCGTGCCAGTCGGCGGTGCGAATCCAGGCGCGCCGCGCGATCGTAGGTACTGGTGTGAACCAGGATCTCGTCGGCACCCGTCCTGGTCACCAGTCGCTCCAGCTGGGTGGCGATCTCGTCCTCGGCGCCGTACAGCTGGTCACGCAACGCTTCGTCGAAGATCCGACGTTCCCGCTCGGTCATGGTGAGCGCGTCGATCTCGGACGGCGGAATCAGGGGTGGGAACGCACCCCGGGTACGCGAGTGCGCGGTGGACCATGCCTCCGGCTCCAGCAGCCGACGGGCCTGCGGTGTGGTGTCGGCGACGGCTACCGAACCCGAGACAACGACATAGGGCATGGTGCCAGGAGCCGCGGGCCGGAACTCGGCACGATAGCGCTCGATCACCTCGACCATCCGATCCTCGCTCCCCACGGCGGCGATCACCAACGGCAATCCGAATCGCGCTGCGCGCTGCGCGCCGGACCCGGTCGCCAGCAGGAATGCCGGAATGCGCAGACCCTCCGCCGGCCACGCATGCACGCCCCGCCTGCCGTGGGCGAAGTACGACAGCAGTTCGGTCAGTTGCGCGTCGAAATCTTCGGCATCGCCCTTGTCGTGCCCGAGCGCGCGGCGGACGCCGTCGGTGAACCCCACCGACCGGCCGAGGCCCATGTCGACACGTCCCGGATAGAGCGACTCCAACACACCGAACTGTTCGGCCACGACGAGCGGCTGATGGTTGGGCAACATCACGCCACCCGTGCCGACCCGGATCCGTGCGGTCGCCGCCGCGACAGCGGCGGCGAGCACCATCGGCGCCGAACCGGCCACGCCTGGCACGCTGTGGTGCTCGGACACCCAGAACCGGTGATAGCCCCACGCCTCGGCGAGTCGCGCGAATTCGACCGTCTCGCGCAGTGCCGCCGAAAGGCTCTGTCCGCGTCGCACCCGCGAGCGGTCGAGAACAGAAAACCGGACCGAACCAAGAGCCGAAGTCATACCGATGTCAACACCACGACACCACCCTGATTCCGCGGGGCCGGTCCGGCTACGCTGTCCCCGACAGTCCCGTGTGCTAGATCACGTGCGCGTTGTGGCAACCTGTCAGCTTCCATGAGATCGTCCGAACACCTGTGCAGCAGATCTCACCACCGATAGCATCGAGCGCCGCGCATACGGTGACGCGGCAAGGTTCGAAGGGCAAATACCACACATGAGCGGTACGCGAGAAAAGCTGGATGAGCTGCGGGAGATCCTGGAGCTCGCGGAGGAACCCGCCGGTGCATCCGGCGTCGCGAAACGCAAGAGCAAAGGCATACCGAGCGCGCGCGAACGGGTGCGCGCGCTGCTGGACCCCGGCAGCTTCGTGGAGATCGGCGCGCTGGTGCGCCAGCCGGGCACACCCGGTGCCATGTACGGTGACGGCGTGGTCACCGGCCGCGGCAACATCGACGGCAGGCCCGTCGTTGTGATCGCGCACGACCAGACTGTCTTCGGCGGCTCCGTCGGCGAGATGTTCGGCCGCAAGGTCGCCAAGGCGCTGGATTTCGCCACCGCCAACGCCTGCCCGGTGGTCGCGATCAACGATTCCGGTGGCGCGCGCATCCAAGACGCGGTCGCCTCACTGGCCTGGTACGCGCTGATGAGCCGGCGCCAAGAACAGCTGTCGGGCTTCGTGCCGCAGGTGTCGATCATGCTCGGCAAATGCGCAGCGGGAGCGGTCTATGCTCCGGTCAACACCGACATCCTGATCGCGACCGAGACGTCGTACATGTTCGTCACCGGACCGGAGGTGATCAAGGAGGTCACCGGCGAAGAAGTGACCATGGAAGAGCTCGGCGGCGCGCAGGTGCAAGCAGCCAACGGCACCATCCACCATGTCGCGGCCACCGAACAGGACGCGTTCGATTGGGCGAGAACCTATTTGAGTTATCTGCCGTCGAGCTGCCTGGAACAGGGGCCCATCGTCAACCCTGGACTCGAACCGACGGCCACGCCGCACGATCTGGAGCTGGACTCGATCATCCCGGACTCGGACCGGGAGGGCTACGACATGCACGAGATCCTGCTGCGCCTGTTCGACGACGGCGAGTTCCATGAGATCAGCGCGGCCACCGCGCAGAATCTGATCACCGGTTTCGCCAGGGTGGACGGGCGTAGTGTCGGCGTGATCGCGAATCAGCCGCTCGTCCTGGGTGGCGCCATCGATGCCAAATGTTCCGACAAGGCAACGCATTTCATCCGGCTGTGCAACGTCTTCGGGCTGCCGTTGATCTTTGTCGTGGACACCCCGGGCGTGCTGCCGGGCGTCGAAGAGGAGCGCAGCGGCGTGATCAAGCGCGGCGGGCGGTTCTTCCGCGCGGTGATCGAGGCAACCGTCCCGATCGTGACCGTCGTGGTGCGCAAAGCATACGGCGGCGGCTACGCGGTAATGGGCTGCAAGCAGTTGGGCGCCGACATCAGCCTCGCGTGGCCTACCGCCCGGATCGCGGTCATGGGCGCGGAGAGCGCCGTCAGCATCGTCGGCAAGCGCCAGCTCGCCCAACTGCCCGTCGAGCAGCGCGGGGCGGTGCGCGACTTCATGATCGATCAATACAACTCGACCGTCGCCACTCCATGGATCGCGGCCGAGCGCGGCTACATCGACGCGGTGATCGAGCCATCGCGGACCCGGCTCGAGATCCGCCACGCGCTGCGGCTACTGCGCGACAAGACGGCGAGCGCCGAACCCAATCCCCGCAAACACAGCCTTTTCCCGGTGTGATCCGATCCCGCAATGACCCGCGCTCGAACCAGAGCACCGCAGGACCGGACACATCGTGGACTGTCCGATGATCGGCGCGGGGGCCGACCCGGTTGTGCCGGTGCCACCGGGCGTCCGCGGCTTCGTCGTCCGTCCCGAACCGGCCGGGCACGCAGCCTGCCCGCCGAGCCTGTTTCAATGCGCGGCTGGGCCGCAATGCTTCGGCTCAGCCGCGTTTGCCCCACGTGAGGTCGGCGGTTACCCATTCCGATTCCCAGTTGTGCAGGCGTCGCCGGTCCAGGCCGCGCCGCAGCAGGAGGTAGCAGCCCGCGAGGAGACCGAGGACACCTAGCAGCGAGCCCGAGGTGAGCAGCACCGCTTTGCTGGCTGCCTGGGCGGATGACGGCGGCTCGACGATGGCGCCGCCGTTGTTCAACCAGATCGACACGGTGGAACCCGGCTCGACGATGGTGGTCGATTGATAGTCGCCGGTGTGTGTCACACCATCGGCGTCCTTCCACGACACCCTGGCCGGCATGATCGGCGCGTACAGCGGTGTCTTGCCGGTCTCGATCACGGTGGCATCGACCTGGTGCAGGCGCGCCGTTTCGGCTTGCACCGCCGCCGTTTCCGCGCGATACACCTGACCGCCGACCGCGTAGGCGAGCACCGGCGCGACAATCAAGAAGACCAACGCGAGGAAGGCGGCTACCCCGGTCTGCCAGCGGTCTTCCCTGCGCCGCAGAGGATTACGGTCCAGCCCGACGCGTCGGCACGTCCGGCGGTACATGTTCACCGACCCTATAGGCATGACGGTGACTCCTCGTTCCGGAATTCGGTAGTGAGAGTGACAAGAGTGTCGAAAAACTCTTCGACAAGGGCGGCCAATCCCATCGGGTCCGAGCCCGCCGCCCAGGTCTGCAACGCGGCGAGCAGCATGCCCGCCCCAGCGCCCACGGCAGCGGCTGGGCGTGGATCCGTCAGCGGGTCCACGCCCAGCCTTGCCGCGATGATGCGTACCGATTCACGTTGGCCGTCGATGCGGATGCGCTGATAGCCGGCGAACAACTCGGGTTCGTCCTCGAAACGCTGGAACAGCGCCCAGCGTCGCGCCAGCCGGGCCGCACGGGACCCGCTGTATTCGGCGACCAGCCAGTCGTGCACAGAGTTGCGATAGGCGACCAGCGGCGATTCGCCCGCCGGACGACGGCACAGCGCCTCGTTGAGCAGATGCACGTCTTGGTCGACGTCGCCGAGAATCGCTTCTTCGATGGAGGCGAAATGCCTGCTGAACGTGCGCCGGGTGACGCCGGCACGCACCGCGACATCTTCGACGGCGACTGCGCCCAGCCCCCGCTCGGCGAGCAGATCGAAGGCGGCGCGCGACAATGCCTCACGGCTACGCCGAGTGCGTAGCCTTCGGCCGTCCAGATCGACGCCATCGTCGCTCATATGCGTAGTTTACCCCCAATTGTCCCATTGGGACAATACTTCGTCATTGTGCGCGCACACGACACAGTGGGCGTCGCCAGGGTGCGTGCGACCCCGCTCGGTGCGTCGCGGCGCGCGAGAGCATGAGCATCCATCTCAGTTATGCAATGCCCACTTTCAGACGCATCGAATCCACCCCCGGTCTGATCAGTGCGCGGGGCGGAGCTCTGCGGACGGATCCGAACAACCTCGTCGAGCGGGTCCAGACGACGCCGCGAAGTCGGGCAGATGACGCCGCCAAGGCGCCGACACGATCGTGAACATGCCCTCCGGCTCAGGACACGTTGGCGCGGGCGGGTTCTCCGGCCCTACAGGCTGCCGTGAACCCCATGGCCAGGAGTACGGCGCCGAGGCTATTCGGGTATCCGGTGCACGCTGCGAACACCCAGATCGCCGGTCCTTGCCGCACTATGCGCCTCGAAAACGACCGGCGGCCAGCCGTGATCAGCGAGCAAATTCGTCAGGCTCGCGCGGACAGGTCGATTCTCGAATCGTATGTCACGCGGGAAGCCCCTGGCCCAGCACGAGTCCAGATCCCGTCTCACCGCCGCTGCACGGCATGTGGTGTCCAGTGCGGCCGAAAGCCGCAGCGCCACAGGCCTCGACCCGCGAAGTAGAAACGACTCGGCGCGACCCCGAATACGTTCCGACGACGACCGAACGGCTCCACCCGCATCGAGTTCGCAGTTCCGCGTCGCTATCCGATGCCCGATGGCTGATCCAGGGTCGGTGGAACGTTTTCGCGCAGCGCCGCGATGAGTTCGGTGGTGTACTCGGGCGGCGCAGCATGGACCGACAGCACGTTCGCGACAGCACGGTAAGCGGCCAGATCACCGCGCTTGTCCAGGTACAACGCGCCGGTCAGCTGCTGGAGATAGACGATGTCGGGCAGATCGGACTCGCCGAAGCGCAGCATGGTGAACGCGCCGTCGGCGACCGCGGGCCCGCCAACGTGGTCGGCAAGTACCTGCACAGTGACATTCGGCGCCTCCGCGGCGCTCAGCACCTGCTCGAGCTGCGCCAGCCACACTCGCGATCCGCCGATCCTCCGACGGAGGGCCGCTTCCTCGACGATCAGCCACAACTGGGGCGGATCCGGCCGGGTCAGGATCTCCTGGCGGCGCATCCGCAGCGACACCCGCCGTTCGATCGACTCTTCATCCTCGTTCGGATGGGCGAGAATCAGCAGCGCGCGAGCGTAGTCCGCGGTCTGCAGCAGTTCGGGGACCACACGCGGCTCATAGCACCGGATCAACTGTGCGCCCTGTTCCAGCCCCAGGTAGGTGTCGAACCATTTCGGCAGCCAATCGGTGTCGCGATGCCACCAGCCCGAGGTATTGGCCTGCTTGGCCAGACGCCTGAACTCGGCACGCTCATCGCTGTCGGTAACCCCGTAGAGATCGAGCAGGTCGACCAGATCACGTTCCCGGAATCCGGTCCGCCCCAGCTCGAGCCTGCTGATCTTGGAATGCGAACCACGGATCGCCTCGCCCGCTTCCTCGAGCGATATCCCACATACCTCCCGCAATCTCCGCATCCGACCACCGAGAATCATCCGCAGGACAGTCGGCCCGCCATCGCCGACCGGAGTCGTTCCGCGAGCGATGATTTCGTTTTGATGCCGCATTACCGAAGCACGCATACCCCGAGTCTTGCATGGGTATCCTCCGCACTCCAGCACCAAAGCTGTTCGGTGAACACAAAATTCACAGGTATACGCCCGCAGTGACGACCCGGTGCGGTCGTGCCGCCGTGCCGGTGCCCACGCTTGTGCACCGAGCCGGGAACGGCAACTCTGCCGCATCGCTCAGCGCAGTAGTACTACCGCCGTCGCGCGGCCGAAAAGCTTGCGCCCCTCGCACGTCGCACTCAGCGCAATAGTGGCGGATCGGCGCACCGGGTCCAACTCCTTGACACGGCCACGGAATTCGATCGCGCTGGCCTCGATGGACGGAACCGGGGCGAACCCGGCGAACCGCACGCCGTAGTCCGACACGGCGGCCGGATCGCCCAACCACGACGAGAGGTACCCGGCACCGAGCCCCATCGTCAGCAATCCGTGCGATACCACGTCGGGCAGGCCCGCGCTGCGTGCGACGAGGTCGCTGAAGTGAATCGGATTCGAATCACCGGACACCCCGGCATAATTCACCAGATCGCCCCGGGTGAGCGCGACGGTGCGCGGAGCGATTTCCATCCCGATCGTCATTTCCTCGAAAGTGGGCCCGGTCCGCGGAGTCCTGTACTCCGGCTCCGAATCGAGTTGGGCCAGCTCGTCGATACACTCGACCAAACCCACGTCCTGGTTCCCCGCCCGCGCGCCCGCCAGATCAGATCGGCCGACGGCCGGCTGCCCGGTCATGATCACGCCATCGACCACCGCGCGCAGGTCGGTCGCGATCTCCGCCCCGGTCTGCGCCACCGCCGTGGTATAGGCGATCTGCAGCACTTCCTTGTGCTGGTTGCTGAGCACGTTCTTGGTCACCATGAAGTCTTTGTCACCGAACTGCCGAAACGACTCGATATACGAATCGCAGCGCAGTTGGTCACCCGCGACGATCTGCCGAAACACCCGAATGGACTGCTCGGTCTGCAGCACCTGCCCGAGACCATAACCGGTCAGCACGTGCTCGAACATCTTGCGCTGCATCAGCATCAGGACGATCGAGGAGAAGGTCACCGGCGCGACCAGGCCGTCGAATCCCAGATCCGCTGCGGCGCCCTCGTGCCAGTGGGCCGGATGGCCGTCCTGCAGGGCCCGTGCGAACTCCCGTATCTTCTCCCGTCCCACCTCGTAGTGATCGGTCATGCGGAAACTCCGCCCCACCAGCGCCATGGCCTGCTCGGACGCGGTGATCGAAATGTCGTTCATGTGCCTCTTTCGCGAACCCGGCGTCACCCCGCCCGGACCGGCCCACCGTACCGGAACGGCGGACGTGCCGCACAGCGCTGATCTGAATCTGGACATCACGAAAAACCAACCGATAGGTATATCAGCTGGGGCGCTGGCCCCCAGTGGGCGGGGCACTTCGCACCAGCGGATCCCTGCAGACCGGGGGCGCTGTCGACGTGCCGTCAGCACTCGTTGGGTGCCGGTGCGCCGCTCAGCCGCTCGTCCAACCAGATCATCGCCTCCGGATAGCCGAGTACCGCCGCGATGACGTGCTCGCCGAGCACACTCCGGTAGACCGCGGGCACGCCGAGGCGGCACTGCTCGCGAAACAGATTGCGCGCGCCCTCGGCGGGAATCCAGAATTCCTGCTCACCGTTGTAGATGTACAGCGGAGTAGCCGACTTCATGTCGGCCATGCCGGTCACTCGGTAGATGTCCGCAGCCAGATCGGAATGCAGCGGGTCCGGGATGTTCGCGGCGATATCAATGGGTAGCATCAGCACTCCGACCAGTCCGTAACTGCTGCCACAGAAGTCCTTCAGCCGCGACGTCGCCACCCACTGGGCGAGGTTGTTCATCCTGGCCAGGATCTCCGGGCGCTCCCGGCCGATCCCGAAGACGGCGCTCATGAAGACCGCGGAGGCGAGGTTGCCGTTCATGCTTCGGGCCAGGATCTGGTAGTCCGCCGGCACGCCGCCCAGCGCCGCGCCGACGATCACGTCCGCCAATTCCGGTGCGTAGCTGGAGATCAGCTTCACCGCGCCGTGCGTCGCGATGGCGCCACCGGAGTATCCAGTGATGCCGAACCGACTCGCGCCGAACTCGCCGGGAAGCAGGCCGCGGACCGCCCTGATCGCGTCGAGCACCGCATGACCGGCCACGACCGGTTCGGCGTAGGCCATCAACGGCCCCTCATGATCCGGGATCAACACGGCGTACCCGCGCAGCGCTGCCAGATGCGTAGTCGGCGGCACGAAGTCGGTGAAGTTGGTATCCGCGTTGAGCCCGTGCGCAAGGGTGTACCCCGGGGTGCAGGTGCGGCCCAGCGCGTCGATCGGCAGATTGTTCACCACAACCGGGCGTGGGCTGGGGCCCGTCCAGGCCGCGGCCGGAACAATCAGTGTCGCAGTGGCGTACGAGGGTGCGCCGTGCGAATCGGTGGTCCGGTATTTCACCAACACCGCACGCCGGATCGGCATCAGCATCAGCGGCGCGGTCGTCGCGCTGACGTCGCGATAGGCAATGACCTGCCCCTCGGCCAGTTCGCCGAGGTCGGCCGGCCAGGCGTCGAACATCGAATCGCCGATCGGCGCGGGCAAGGTGGCCTGGCGCAACGCCGCCAACTGCGGCGACAGCGCAGTGTCCGGTCGCGCCGGCGACGCCGATTTCGGGGTGATCGGCGGCGGCGGGATCACCTGGTCGATGAGTTGTTGCAGGCCGGGCAACAGCCCGCCGGGCGGCGGGAACGTGCCCGACACGGGAGGCAGTGGCGGAGCAGGCAGCGGCTCGGCGGCAGCCTGACCGGCCGATGCCGGACAAGCGACGAGCAACGTGACAGCGATGACACGTAAGAATCTCATGGCACAGGCCTCTTCGTGCGCGGCGTCGGGTTCGCCTGGCGCCCGGAGGTGCGGCCTTCGACCCCGAAATGCCCCCTGTCATTCCGGAGCCAGAACGTCAGGCTACGCCAGCATCTCGAGTTCGATACCCAAAAGCGCCCGAATTATGTGTGTCGAGTAACCGTTTCGCGACAATCGAGCCGAACCCTACGCGGAGAGAGCAGATTCGGCTCGATCGCCGCCTACCGCCGATCAGCAGTTGCTGGGTGCGGCATCCCCTCGGAAACGGGCCTCCAACCAGCTCAGTGCCGCCGGGATGCCGAGAACCGCCGCCGTCAGGTGATCAGGCACCGGAATCTGGTCGGACTGTACCTTGGCGCCTGCCGCGCACCAGCGCTTGTCGGTGTCGACCACCGAGTCGATCGGGATGAGTCCGTCGATCGGCGAATGCCATTCGAACACCGGAGTCTTGGGCACTCCGTCATAGAGTTCGAGGCTGTTCTCCTCGACCACGGCGCGCGCGGTGTTGTCATTGATCATCGAGGTCGTCTTGGCGAAGTCCAGTGCACCGCGGCCGGCGCCCGTCGCGAGGATGTCGTTGGTGCAGCTGTTGGCGATCTGCGCGCGGGCGGCGAGGCCACGCTCGTTCAGTTGGTCACTGAGCGGGAAACGGTCCGGATACTCGCGCTCCAGACCCAGGCCGGCGGCCAATGCGAGCCCGAACACCGGGTGCGAGTTCAGCCCGAGCGTCTCGAGCATCTTCACCAAGTTCATCGGCACGCCGCCCATTGCCGCGCCCGCGATGTCCAACTCCGGCGCGTACTTCGGTTGCAGAGCGGCCGCCCACGCGGTCGCCATGCCGCCACCGGAGTACCCGACCATCCCTACCGGGCTCTGCTGCACCTGTAGTTCAGCGACCTGCTTCACCGCGCGGATGCCGTCCAGGGTGATCTGCCCGCCGAGTTTGGCCGCGCCGTAGGCGAAGTTCGGGCCGAGGTGGTCGGGCAGGGCGACGCTCCAGCCGCGAGACAGCAGCACGTTCCAACCGGGCGCCTCCCGCACGATCAGGTCCGGATTGTCCGTGTAGAGCACGCGGGAGACAGAGCACTCCGCGCCGAGCCCGTTGATGATGTGCTGGAACGACAGCAGTGGCCCGTCCCTGCGGTGCTGTTTGGGCGTGAGCACGGTGGTGGTCGCCGCGATCGGCCGGCCCTCGGAATTCGTCGATCGGAACCGCACCACGGTGATCGTGGTGTCCGGGAAGATCATCAGCGGGGGCATGGCGCGGGTTGCGATCACATCGCCCGGCTTCTTGTCGGCGATATCCGCGGGTGTCGCATAGAACGGGTCCGGATCCGGCGTCGGATACAGCGGTGTGCCGACCGCCGCTCCAGCCATGCTCGCGACCAGCACCAGGCCTGTGGCCATCGCGCCGAACGCGCGGGCGAGGCGTCGTCGCGCCCCCCTCCCCATCGAACGTGGGCCATGACTCATCGACGTATGCCTCCTGAACGATCCAACGCAGTGCTGATCCTCGACAACATCCCGCGGAAAAGGCCGCTGCCGATGCAGACATGTTGACAATTCACAAGTTTCGGGGGACATACCGGTGCCCCAGGATGCCCCCGTTCGTGACTCTACCCCACCGTCGCGCGCCCGTTCTGCCGCCTTTCCAGCCCCGTAACTTGGAACATGTTCTCAGCAATGGTAGGCACCTACCGTCAGTGCCAACGGCGCGATGCCGCGCCGGTCCGGAAGGAGACAGTGGCATGGACTTCACTGCGCACAGACTCGCCGACTGCTAGACGAGTGATTCCTAACGTTAGTGGTCGTAGGCGGTGAGTGATCGGCTGGTGGGGGCGTTGGTGGCGAGGTTGTGCCAGATTGCGGCGGCCA
>NZ_JBEZDE010000034.1:0-67776 GCF_040648115.1 Nocardia sp. NPDC049190 | reverse complement strand
TGGCTCACCCCGACCGAATTCGAGAAGACCAATCGACACCTACAATCGGTGTCCTGACTCTCGCAACCCGGCGGACATCAAGCCGAGACAGCCCATTGGGGACCGGGACTTCCCGATGCCGAGTACCACTCTCAGTCTCCCGTACTCGACCCCGGCACGGAACTGCCCGAAGGTTGCCCACCCGCTGCCCTTACGCCGAACTTCGGGCAGTGTCCAAGCAGACAGCGCGGCGGCCGCGTTGGGCGTGAATCTGACGGAATGCTGTGTCTGCAGGTCCGCCGCATAACTCGAATATGCTGCCAGACACTGTATTTCAGCAATCAACTGTCGCGTCTACCGGCAGAGTGTGGCCAGGACGGGCTGGGCGGGATAGGTGAGATGGACCCGGCATCGTCGTTGTGGCACCGGGTCGATCAACTGTAGTGCGCGGTTGCTCAGAGTCTCGTCACACACCCCGGCGATGAGCGACCGGGAAAATTCGCCTGCGACGCATCCGAAAGCTCCAGAGCCGAATAGTGCTCTGCGAGGATTCGTGATTGTTCGGAACCGTCCCGGCACGTAGGTATCAGGCTGCACCCAGGTCGCAGGATCGCGGTTGAGCATGGCGGGGCAGACACCGACTACGGTCCCGGCAGGAAGGCGACGCTGTGGTGCGAGCCCGATGGTGACGGCTGGTAGTTCGGGAGCGGATCGACGTCACCGCAGCTCGAGTGCTCATGAAAACGGTTCATGCGGGTCTCGTCTCGGCTCAGACGGCGACGTTGGTGAAACTCGAGGAGTCGATGGAGCCAACCGCCACCACTCGACGCTTGATCAGCTCGGCGGCCCTTGCATCTGGACTGGAGCGGTTTCGGGCCGGGTCAGTTGCACCAGCACCGCGCCGGTGAGCAGTATCGCCGCCCCGGCCAGTTGCCTCAGCCCGATCGCCTGGCCGAGCAGCAGCCAGGCCAGCCCGGCGGCGACCAGCGGTTCGACAAGGGCCAGCACGCTGGCTAGGACCGCGGGTAGATCACGCAGCGCCCGCAGCCCCGTCAGATAAGGCAGCACGGTGCCCGCCACAGCCAGCACCAGCAGTACCAGCCACACAGGAGCCCGCAGACCGCCTAGTACCGCCGCGTCAGTGAGCAGGCCCGCAGGCAGCGTCCATGGCGGGACGACCGCCGCAACCATCACCGCGCCGATCGCCAGCCCGGCCGTGGTCAGCCCAAACGAGTCGTGCCTGCCCGCACCGTGTTCGCCGAGCAAAAAGTACCCTGCCGAGCAGATCGCCGCACCGAGCCCGGCGGCAACGCCGAGTCGGTCCAGCCCGGCGCCCTGCCAAATCTGCGTGACCAAGGCCAATCCGCCCAAGGCCATTCCGATACCCGCCCACGCCAGTCCGGGTAGCCGGGTGCCCCGCACCACCCGCACCCATAACGCGACCAGCGCGGGCGCCGCGTTGACCAGCACCATCGCCACCCCGACCGGAACCCGGGCTACGGCCACGAAGAACAACAGTTGCACCCCGGCGACGCCGAGCAGACCGTAAGCGAACAGCAGCCAAAGGTCGGCGCGGCCGAATCGCAGGGCCTGCGGCCGCAGCACCGCAACTATCGGCACCAGCAGTACTGCGGCCAACACGATCCGCACCGAGGTCACCGCTGCCGGAGACCAGCCCGCAGCCATTACCGCTACGGCCAGTGGGCCAGAACTCGCGAACAGCACCCACGAGATCAAACTCAGCCCGGTCGCCCGGGCCTGACTCGGTGCCCGCACAGCCGTCTCCGATACAGCCACGCCCGGCAGTGTGCCTGAGCGATCACCGCCCTGACCACAGAATTTCTGAGCACGCGGGTCTTGGTGCCCGAACGCATCTTGCGTGGTCGGCGGCGAAACCCCGCGATGACCCCGCAACCCCCGTGGACATTCGCACACCACCGCGCCGAGTGGCGGAGCGGGCGGGTTACCGGGCGTAGGTGTGGTTGACGGCGTCGATCCGGGTCTGCAGTTGTCGCATCACTTCGTCGGTGGGGCCGGGGCTGAAGCTCGAGTCTTCCCGGTTGTGGTTGAACAGGAGATAGCGGCCGTCTCCGGCGTAGTCCATCCAGATGAAGGCACGGCCGTCGTCGGTGGGCCGGGCGTCGAAGGCGGCTCCCGGATAGACAGTGATCTCGCCGGTACTGCTGCGCGGGCGCTGGACGAACCGCTGCATTTCCTCGATGGGTGACAGTTTGGTCGGGTGGCGCGCGTACACCGGCTGGTTCAGGTCGGATCGCCGCGCCGAGAACGGATAATGGCTTCCGCCTTGGCAGCGCGGTAGTTTCGCCGCGACTTCCGCGACCAGCATGTCCGCGCTGCACTGGGTGATGATCACATCGCGGCCGTGCGCGCGATCGGGGCCGGGCAGTTGCTGCGCCACCGTGGCGACCCGATCCGTCAGACCGGCGTGAATCCGCACCACCTGCGACAGCTCCGGCCCGTAGAAGCCGTGGACCTCGATCCGGATTCGCGGCTCCAGCAGTGTGGTCAGCGCCCGATGAAACCGTTCGTCGAACATCGTCTGCAACCGATGTGCCGTGCGCGCCCGCAGCCGTTCGTAGTCGTCGCGGTGCTCCGCGAACTCCGGCTGGTAGCTCAATGGGTAGGGCAGGCGGTCGCGGCCCATCGCCGACATCGCGATGGTGAACGCGAAGCCGTCCATCCGCCAACGGTTTTCGCTCATTCGCCGATGACCCCACCCGGCGGTAGCACGCGCGGCTGCACGCCGAGCAGCTCCGTGGTCCGGTCCTGGATCAGGTAGTCCGGTGTCTTGTGCTCCTCGTTGTCGTCTCCCTTCCCGCGGGCGGGCGCACCCATGCCGGGCATGCTGGACATGCCGGGTCTACCGGCCTGCGGGTTGCCCGCTCTGGACCCTGGCGCACCGGGACCGGGCCGGCCGGGCGGCCTGCCACCGGGGATGCCCTTACCAGGACTCGGCGTGCCAAGGAAACCCGGAGCACCGGGCGAGCCGGGGCCTGGCCTTCCGGGACGGCCGAGCGGGTCATCCAGGTAGTTCTTGGGCAGCTTCGGGTCGGAAGTCGCGTTCTGCGGCGTAGTGTTCGCCGGACTTGTGTTGAGCGGGTCGGTGTTCTGCGGGTTCGTGTTCTGGGGGCTGGTGTTCTGCGGATCGGTGCTGTTCGGGTCGCCCGGTTGCTCGCCATTGGCGTTGTCCGGCTTGCCAGTGGACGGGACACCACCGGGGTTCGGGCCGTTGCTGCTGGGGCCGGGCGAAGGCGCGGGTTGGTCGCCGGCCCGGTCGACCGGATTGAACGGTTCGGGCAGCAGCGGTGTCCGCCCGTCGACCTTCAACACGCCAGGCCGATAGACCGTGGTCATCACTTCCCGCGCGTGCGCGGCGGCTTCATCGGCTCGGTGCTTGGACAGCTTCAGCACACCGTTGCCGGGTATGTGCCCCATGAACTCGCCGAAGCCGTCCACCTGCTCCGGCGGCGGCACGGACCGTTTGGCCTGATCGAGGTAGCCCTGCATGAGGTCGATGCCGTTCGCGACCATCTGGAAGCTCACCGCCAGCTTCTGGAATTCATCCGAATAGCCGCGGGTGGCCTCCATCGCGGAATTGGCGGCGCGCCCGGCCCACAGCGTCGCGATGTCCTGGTCGACGCCGGCGCGGAAGGCGTTGATCGCGTTGGTGGCCTGCTCGGTCAGGCGCCGCCAGCCGTCGGCGCCGCTGTTGATATCGGCCTGCTCGACCCCTTTGACGCCGTCGTGACCATTGAGCGCCTCCCAAATCTGTTGGTGCGTCCAGGTTTCGAACGCTTCAGGGGCGAGGATCTTGCTGGGTGCGGGCTGATGGTGCCGCGGGTCCAGCACACCCCACTCGTTGTCGATGATCTGCCGGTCGCTCTTCCAATAGTCATCGGCGTCCTTGCGGAGATTGGAGTCCCGGTCATTGTTCTGATTCGACTGCGTGTGCGCGTCGAAGATCGCGACGGGTACGGGACCCGCGACCGCCGTGACAACAGCTTTGGCAACGTCGAGTGGGTTGACCATCAGCGCACCTCCTCGGTGAGAGTGCTCATCCGGCTGCCGGCTGCTTCGTCGGTGGCTTGCAGCTTGCCGATCGCGGCGGCGTAGGTGTCGTGCATCAGCTGGACTACCTCGATGTGCTGTTGGAGGCGGGCGACGGCGGAGTCGTTGGGGTCGTGTGAATCGCCGCCAGCGGCCTTCTTCTCGAACTTGGCTTGCAGGGTTTTCGCCGAAGGGAGGTCGCCGTAGCCCGAAAGGTAGGCCAACTGGGCCGCCTGTCGCTTCATGTTCTCAAGCTCCATGAGGAAGGCTTCGCAGCGCTGCCGTAGGGCCTCACCGATGCCGTATTCCATACGGAACTGGCCGCTGACTGCCTGCCGCTTGAGTTGCTGCCAGTGCCGCATCTCGCCCTGCATCTCATCTGCCATGCTGTACTCCCCTCACACAGATCTGAGGCCGTGCTGATCGAGCAGGCAGTGGGTCATTTTGGTAGGTGTGGTTCGAGATCTTTCGCGTGGCCGACTGCGAGTTCACACCGGTCGTTCGTAATTGGTTTGGAGGCGCGCCAGGTCGCGCTGATTACGAACATGCCCTGTTCCGCGGGTATAGCCACTCGACATGTCTCGCCTCGTGTATCGGTTTTGTCCTGATGGATCAGACTGGCGCGCGGGCCAATCATTACGTCCCGGAATCCGGTTTCCTTGTCATTGGCCCGGGTCTCCTCAACGGTGTGGGTGCTGGAGGCGACATCCACGAAGTACGGAAGCTCGGTTGACTGCCATCCGCAGATGCGCCATGACGCGGGACCGGACGGAGGGTCGGTTGTGACGCTCTTGGTTGCAGGGTCCACTCCGGTTCCGCGCAGCACGTCGTCGCTGAGCTGGGTGCAGGGGTTGAAGATCTGGATATCGTTCGCGGGCTTCGCTGTTGTGGTCGCGGTTCCATCCACACTCGACCCGCAGCCAGTGACCAGCGCCAGAACAGCGACACCGCCGAGCGTGGTGCGTAGGACGTCAGCGGTGCGCATATCTCTCCTGGCGTCGGCGTCGAAAATCCCCGTCGCTACTATATGACGCGCCAGACCCGGCCCCGGTTCCATCCGGTTCCGTGAACGGCGGTGGTGCACGGGTCCGGTCCCGCGCCGATGCCGAGCTGACGTGGATGTCGCGTCCTGGAGCGGCGAGCGGCATGCGTTGGCGCGGCCCGGAGGCGTTCGAGACATCGACAGCCCCCGGACGACACCGGCGACGGGTCTGGGTCAGGGATCGAGGAACAAGCGCTCACACGGCAAACGTCGCAATTCGGTTGTGTCGCTGGGGAATACGTCGACGGCATCGGCGTGGTGGCGGGCCCGGTGGTCTTGGATGAAGAGCAGGGCGGCGGTCAGGCAGGCGGCGAAATCGAATCTCGCGCCGTACAGGAAAATGCTGAGGTGTACGTCCGGTTCTTCGGGGCGTGGGGAAGCGGCAGGGGTCACCGCTCGCCAGCCCATCGTGCTGCCTCGGTGTCGATGATTCTGTTTCCCGCGGTGAGCGAGTCGGCGCGGTCGTCAACCACGCGAACACCGATCCATGGGCAGCGTCCACCGTTCGTTCGTTCGTGCTCGGTGAGTTTGCCGTCGACCAACCGAACCCATGTCGCGCAATGCCGTGACGGGCAGGCGACCTCGGTCAATGCGTTGGTGCGCGGGTCGAACTTTCCGAATCCGCAGTGCGACCAGTTGATCCACGGTCCGCAGTCGCAGTCACCCATGGGTCACCGCCCGGTGCTTTCCCGGGCCAAGGCACGCGCGGATCGCGTTGAGCACCAGGGCACCTGAAGGCCGGTACATGCAACGGGGCGGCTCGACCCAGCGCCGGAACTCCACGCGCTGGTCGGTGGGCGACGGTAATGCGATGGTGCCGCCCTCGCGAACGACCGAGACGTTGAGCCGGAACAGTTCGGCGAACAGGCTGTCCTCGTCGGGCAGGTCCGGCCGGATGAGATAGGTCCACCGGATCGAGCGGGGATGGGACAGAATCGGACCGAGATCTGTTTCCTGGCTTTGCATTTCGATCTTAACCGCCTGCCCCAGATGTGCGGGCATCATCAGGGCCCACACATGGGTGGCGGGCATGACGATGCGACCCATGTGCGGTGGGTCGATGACGGCGGGCAGGTCGCACACGCGCCGGTAGAAGTGGCACCGCGTCAATGGTGTATCGCCAAAGGGTATGTGGTCCATCAGGTTAGACCTCCGATCGCGTAAGTGGCTGAGGTGCGCCCGGCCCCTGGCGGTATCCGCGAATGCCAGGGACGGAAGCCTAGGAGGGAATCGGGCGGGCTCCCTACCGGATGCGCAGCCAGAACACCAGGTCGAGCTACATGACTGGCGGCGTTTTGGGTGATCCATGTAAGTTGTTGCAAAACAGCAGGATAGAAACCTTCGGCATGAGATGGTTCATGCAAGAACCGGTGCAGACGAAAACCAAAATTGGGGGCTGTGACATGTCAGAAACGGGAAGCACGCTGCCACGACGGCAGTTGGGTCGGTATTTGCGCGATCTGAGGACGCAGACCGGGATGACGATCCCGGAGGCAGCGAGACGGATCGAACGAGGGGCGAGCACGTTGCAGCGGCTGGAGACCGGCCAGGCCGAGCGGATTCGGCTGCTCGACATCCGAGAGTTGTGCAGCATCTACGATGCCGACGAAACCAAGACGACCGCACTCATGGGGCTAGCGCAGCAGGCGGCCATCAAGTCCTGGTACCACGAGTACGGGAACCTGATACCCGCCAACTTCGACGTGTATATGGGACTGGAAGCCTCTGCGCACCAGCTGACTTCGTATGCGCCAGATGTGATCTTGGGATTGCTGCAAACTCCGGACTACAGGCTGACGTTGCTGCGCTCGGCTCTGCCCGATGAGACCAGTGACGAGATCAACCGGCGCGTGCAACTCAAACTCAAGCGGCAGGCGTTGATTACCCGCAAGAGCCAGCCCGCCCATTTGGATGTTGTCCTGTTGGAGTGCGCGTTGCAGCGACTGGTCGGCGGTCGAAAGGTCATGGCCGCACAGTTGCGCCATCTCGCCGACATGTCCACGATGCCGAATGTGTCCATCCGGGTGCTTCCGTTTGCCGCTGGCATCCCGCTCGGTGATCCGCTGGGACCATTCACCATCCTCGATTTCGGAACCGACAACAAGGGCAAGCCGATCGAGCCGCCCGTGGTCTATCTGGAGAGCTTCACCGGAGACCTATACCTGGAGAAGCCGGAGGACGTAGCGCGTTACCATGAGGCACATGCAGCCATCCGGCGCGCCGCGCTGGATGAAACAGCGAGTAGGAACCTGATTCGACAGGTAGCAAGGGAGTACGCCGCGTGACCGATAAGTACGACGTTGACCTATCCGACGCGGTGTGGCGGAAGAGTACACGCAGTTCGGCCACCAAAGATTGTATCGAGGTCGCGTTCCTTGGAGTGGGCATGGTCGGGGTCCGTGACAGCAAAAACCCGACCGGTCCGGCCCTTGTCTTCACCCCCAGCGAGTGGGAAGCCTTCACCGCTGGCGTAGTCGACGGCGAATTCGACCAGAAGTAGCAGCAACAGCGGAAGGCCCTGCCCTCGTTGAGCGTTCGAGGTGAAGGGCCTTTTGCGCCAGCTGGCGGGATCAGTGCAAGGCTTCCACGACCGTCTTGGTGGTGTCGGCGAGGAGGCATCGCTCGCCTCCACATCCCGTGTGGACTTGCGGATCTGGATGGCGATCACGAGAGACGCGCCCACTGCCCGGCGAGGTGATGGCGACGTAGTTGTCAGCGCGGTAGTCGCCGTTCACACGCGCACGCGGATACCCGTTGCGCGCAGCTGTTCTCGACCGACGCGGCTGGCCCACGACACCGCACCGGTGGCCCGAACTTCCCGGATGCAGATAACATTTTCGACAATTCGAAATTCCCCGGCCTCAGGAGTGGGAAACTCAACTTCCATCACCATGAACGAAAGACTCTGGCAATGATCTTCGCGGCTTGGGCGTTCGGACTGCGGAAGACATCATTCCTGCGTTTACCGATCCTTGTGGCCGCGGCTGTCCTGCTATTGCCGAACTCCAGCGTCGGGAGCGCCGCGAAACCTGTTGGCACCAATGGTGATTGGCCGATGTGGCAGTTCGACCTTGCCGGTTCCCGGCACAATCCACACGAGACCGCCCTCACGCCGGCCACAGTGTCCTCGTTGCAGCTGAAGTGGGCGTTCGCGTTCCCCGACTCGATCGCCGCTTCCAGCCAGCCGGCGGTCGTGGACGGAACCGTTTACGTCGGTGGCCGCAACGGGACGTTTTATGCGCTGGACGCGTACACCGGTGCGACCCGGTGGTCGTTCCAAGCCGAGACACCCCTGGGCGGAAACCTCCCGACGTACGGGTTGCGCAACGGGCCCGCGGTCGTCGATGGAACGGTCTACTTCGGCGACAACTCGGCCAGAATGTGGGCCCTCGATGCACAGACCGGTGCCCAGCGCTGGGTCCGCCAACTGGACAACCATCGTTACGCGATCATCACCGGTTCGCCGCTCGTGTTCGACGGTCAGGTCTATGTCGGTGTGTCCAGTCAAGAGCTGGGTACCGCCACCAGCGACCTCTACCCGTGTTGCACCTTCCGGGGAAGTGTTGTGGCGCTCGACGCCGCGACCGGCAACGTGCAATGGCAGCACTACACGATCCCGCCACCGGAGCCGACCCTCAGTGGGTCGCCGCCGTTTGCCCCCAGCGGTGCGCCGGTCTGGTCGTCACCCACGATCCACCCGGAGTCGCGCACGCTGTACTACACCGCGGGCAACCCCTACACCGGTTATCCCGAGGGTGCGGAAGCGATTGGCGCGCTGGACATCGACACCGGAACCGCCCGGTGGGTCCGCCGGATGACTCCCGGGGAAGCCCCCTGGAACGGCCGCTGCGCGTACCCGCCGCCGGGTGGCAACTGCCCCGATCCCGGCCATGATTTCGACTTCGGTTCGCAGCCGAACATTTTCGAGATAGGTGACCGCTTGGTCGTCGGCGCGGGGCAGAAGAGCGGTGTCTACCACCTGCTCGACGCCGCCACCGGCGAGATCGTCTGGCAGACCAGGTTGAACACACCGGTACCGGTGCTGCCCATCCCGGGCTCGGAGTCGCTGCAAGGTATCCAGTGGGGTGCCAGTTATGACGGCCACCGCCTGTACGTTGCCACTTATCAGGGCACGCCGGGCACACTTTTCGCGTTGCACCCGGCGACCGGCGAGGTCATCTGGAGCACGCCGAATCCCGCCCATGGGTGCCTGTTCGATCCACCGCCGATACCGATGCTTCCGCTGTGCCAGCTCGCCATGCCGAACGCCGTCTCGTCGACACCCGGCCTGGTCTACGAGGGCAGTCTGGACGGCAAGATGCGCGCCTTCTCCGCCGAGACCGGTGCCATCGTCTGGGAATACAACACGGCACGGCACTTCCACACCGTGAACGGGGTGCCAGGCGTCGGCGGCGGTATCAACGGCCATGGCGCTGTCGTCGCGAACGGGATGCTGTTCACCAATTCCGGTTACGGCCGACAGATCACCACCGGGATGCCGGGCAATGTCCTGCTGGCCTTCGGTCTTCCCTGACCTGCTCGGATTGCGAATCTGCTGCTGAGCGTACGGTCCGATGAGTTCTCGGCCCGGGAGACGTCGACAGTGACATGACGACACATATGCTCGAGACCGCCCAGGTCGACATCGCCTACGACGTCCACGGCCTGCTGCCCACCGCTGACGGACGCCCACCGCTGATCATGATCGCCCAGCCCATGGATGCCAGCGGCTTCGGCGCGTTGGCGTCATATTTCCCCGATCGCACCGTGGTCACCTACGACCCGCGCGGCCTCGGCCGCAGCATCCGCAAAGACGGCCGGGTCGACAATTCGCCCACGGTCCAGGCCGACGACGTGCATGCCGTTATCGAGGCGCTCGGCGTTGGGCCGGTCGAGATGTTCGCCAGCAGCGGCGGCGCGGTCACCGCGCTCGCGCTCGTGGCGGCCTACCCCAGCGACCTGACCACGCTGGTGGCACACGAGCCGCCGCTCATTCCGGTGCTCCCAGACGCCGCGGCTGCCGAGCGCGCCCGCGCCGGCGTTCGCGACGCGTACGAGGCCAAGGGGTCCGGTGCCGGCATGGCGGCCTTCATCGCGATGACCTCATGGCAAGGTGAGTTCACCGACGACTACTTTGCCCAGCCCGCGGCGGATCCCGCCCTGTTCGGGATGCCGACCGAGGACGACGGTTCACGTGACGACCCGCTGCTCTCCGACCGGTCCTGGGCGGTCAGCAGCTATCGCCCCGATGTCGCCGCGCTGGCCGCGGCGCCGACCCGTGTCGTGATCGCCGTGGGCGAGGAGTCCCAGGGCACGTTCACCGGACGCACGTCTGTGGCCGCCGCGGCGCTGCTCGGTCAGCAGGCGACCGTGTTCCCCAGCCACCACGGCGGCTTCCTCGGCGGCGAGTTCGGGTACGCGGGCCAGCCCGAGGCCTTCGCCCGGACTCTGCGCGAGGTACTCGCCGGAAACAATTGACGCAGTGCGACTGTGTGCTCGACGACCGTGAGCCCACGTCGGATCGGTAGCTCCGTGCGCGGCCGTACCTGGAGCAGGTCGTAGACCTACTTCCTGGCGACCTCGCAGCAGTGTTGGTAAAGGGGAAGACTGCGATTTGGCCGGCCTGGCACCGGCGCGTCACACTATAGCGTCGCACGCTATAGTGGGGCTATGTCCAGCCGGAGTGATGTGCTGCGCGACGTGATGCGCAAAACGGGCACCACCCAGTCCCAGCTGTCGCGGGTGAGTGGCGTCCGCCAGTCCAGTATCAGCCAGGCCCTGTCCGGCAAGCTGAATCTCAGCGATGAGCAGCTCGATCGGTTGCTGTCCTGCATGGGTTATCGCCTCGAGGTCGTGCGGCGCCCCGTCGTCGCCGAGTTGACCCGCTCCGAGCGCCGCTCATGGCAGTTGCACAGCCGACTTTCGATGCACGTGACCCGGTCGAGCCTCGAGTCGTGGCTGCCACGCGTCGAACGCAATCTGCAGCGGCTTCGTGATGGGGTGTCCGGTCAACCGCATGTGCGCAATCTCGATCGCTGGCAGTCGCTGATCGAGCACCGTGACGTGCTAGGACTCCACCGTGTCCTCACGGGTCTCGACCGCGACTCGATCGAGATGCGCGAGGTTTCCCCGATGGGTGGGCTGCTCCCGCAAGACGAGCGCGCCGATGTACTGAACCTCGCGGGCTGATGCGACGCGATCAAATGGAGCACGCTATCCGCACGGCGTGCCAGATCATCGGCCGACCCGAGGTGATCGTGGTCGGTTCCCAATCGATCCTCGGCACCTTCGACGAAGCTCGGCTTCCCGCGGATGCCACGATGTCGCTGGAGGTCGATATCCTCCCGATCGCAGACGACAACGCCGAGACCGCGCGACTGGCGGACCTCATCGAAGGTGTGGCCGGCGAGTTCTCACCGTTCGAGGACCTGCATGGTTACAGCATCGACGGTGTCGACATGACGACCTCCGCACTGCCGGACGGGTGGCGAAGCCGACTGGTCAAGGTACAGAACGCCAATACGGCCGCACCGTCGGGCAAACCCCAGTTCACCGGTTGGTGCCTGGACAAGGAAGATCTGTGCGTGGCGAAGCTGTGCGCCTTCCGCGAGAAGGACCAGAACTTCGTGGCCGCACTGCTCGATGCGGGGCTTGTCGCTCCGGCTGTGATCGCTGAACGCTTACCCGCCGTTCCGGACACCTACAAACCCGCGGCCGAACGCGCACTCGGGTGGATCAACTCCTGGCGGTAGACGCCGCGGCAGCGTTGGCTGCGTCTGTCAGGGATCGAGGCGCGGATGCTCGCCCTGTGGTCGGGCGCCCGTGGTCGCCGCTCGACAACGCCACGCGGGCAGCAAGGGCTGTTCGATGTGTGATCGTCGAACCGTCGGCGCACATGGTCCCGCGCATCTCCATCAACCGCGAATTCGGTTCGGCCAAAGAAATTTCCATCGTCCCCGACGACGAAGCGAACGCGGCGTTCGGACTCCATCGCGGCATCCGGGGATCGAAGTCCCGGAACCGAACAAAATTTTGTCATAGGCTGAGAACCGTGGCAGGCAAGAGGTCATGGTTGGAATCGGGGCTGGCGATCCTAGGTCCGACCCGCTATCTGCTGCTCGGGGCGGGCGACAAGCTGCCCCCGGTTCCGCCGGGCGAACTGCGCGAACTGGCGAGATGGGTGGTGGCGTGACCGCCCGCGATCCGGTCGGGTCGACGGGGCCGCCACGCGACGACCTCGGCACACCCGTGGATATTTGCACACCGCCACGCCGAGTGGTCTCCCTCGTTCCCTCGCTGACCGAAACAGTGGCCTCGACCTGCCCGGAAATCCTTGTCGCGGCGACGCAGTGGTGCACCCACCCGGCCGAACTGGACGTCGAACGTGTCCGCGGCACCAAGAACCCGAATGTACGGCGCGTCATCGAGCTGGCCCCCGACCTGGTGCTGTGCAACAAGGAGGAGAACCGCCGCATCGACGTCGACCGCCTCCGCGCGGCGGGCATCCCCGTGTGGGTGACCAGGATCGAAACTGTCGAGCAAGCCATGGTCTCGCTCGCTCGGCTCTGCACGGAGGCGCTCGGAGTCGGTGTCCCGTCCTGGCTCACCGCGGCCGAATCCGTCTGGGCTCCAGCACCACCCGTAACGGAACGCGCCGCCGTCATCCCGATTTGGCGCAACCCGTGGATGGTGGTCGGCCGGGACACCTTCACCGGCGATCTCGCCCGCCGCCTCGGCCTACGGCTGGTGCATGCCGATCGCGCGGACCGCTATCCCCGTCTTACCGTGGCGGAGCTGACGGAGGGGGTGGATATCGCGGTGTTGCCCGACGAGCCCTATCGCTTCACCGAGTCCGATGGCCCCGACGCTTTTCCGGGCATTCCGGTCGCCCTGGTGGAGGGTCGCGCGCTCACCTGGTACGGGCCTTCGCTGGCTACGGCCCGCGCCACCCTCACGGCGCAGTTGGCCCGGGCTCGTCGACCCGATCAGCCGAGTTCGTAGTCGAACCAGAGGTGGTGGGCGCCGTCGGCGTCCACACAGAGCCCACGGCCGCTGGTGCCGCCGCTCGGGACGATGGCGCCGAACTCGTCCGTGCGGTCGAGCAGCGGGTGTGGCCGGTCTTACAGCACAGGCAGCTGAGGGGTTTCGGGAAAGACGACGGGCAAGGACGCCAGCGATCGGTGGAACGGTCCCGGTCGCCAGACCAGATCGGACTTCGGCACTGCGAGTCGGATCTCGGGGAGGGCGTCGAGGAGTTGGTCGGCCGCGTCCTGCGCGACCAGGTATGCCACGGACTTGGCGGGGCAGGCGTGCGGTCCGCCGCCCCACGCCAGATGCGAGCGATTACCGATGCGCTCTCCACCGGCGATGGCGGGGTCGTTGTTACATGCGGCGAGGCTGATGAGGACCGGTTGATGTGCGGGCAGCCAGTTATTGTCGATCAGGATCGGCTGTCGCGGGAAGCTTATGCACAAGTTCGCCAGTGGGGGGTCGTTGAAAAGGACTTCATCGAGTGCGTCGCGGGTCGACAGGCTCCCGCCGACGACGGACCCGCCGAACCGTTCGTCGGCGATCACCAGCAGCAGCGTGTTGGCGATCAGATTTTGCAGCGGTTCGATCCCCCCACCATAGAAGTCGAGCAGTTGGAACAGCAGCTCCGTGTCATCGAGACCGGTCGGGTGGCTCGCCATCCATGACGTGACGTCGGCGGCGGGCTCCCGGCGTCGCAGTTGGACCAGCTCCATGAGCGCTCCGCTGATCATCTGGACGCCCTCGGTGGCGTCGACCGTGTTGATGAGGGCGGCCATGCCGGCCGCGATTCTCCCGCCGATGTCCGCCGAGCAGCCGACCAGATGGTTGAGGACCTGGAAGACCACCGGGAAGGCGTACTGCGCTATCAAGTCCGCCGAACCGCTTTCGCAGAAGTCGTTGATCAGCGGGGTAGCGATCTTCTCGACAGTGGAACGCAGGGCGTGGAGGTCGATTTCGGCGACGGCGTCGGTGTAGGCCTGTCGATAGCGATGGTGCGCTTCGCCGGTGTTGCGCCGTGCGTTGGGGCGCCACTCCATGGCCGGCCGGACCGGCGAGTCGGCGGGGATGGTCTCCTGCCACATCCGCGGATCGGCCGGAAAGTGGTCGGGGTCGTTCAAAATTCGGATGGCGGCGTGGTAGCTGATCACCAATGTCGCGGGCACATCCGGCGCCAGCTCGATCGGGACCATCGAGCCGTACTCGGTGCGCATCTCGTCATATACCCGCATCGGGTCGGCCGCGTATTCCGCAGTGTTCAGCGAGAGTCGGGCCTCGCCGGAATCAATGGGCGAGCCGTGCAGGACGGGGCAGGTCGCCGAGGCGGCTGCTTGGTCGTTGGCGGGCTCGGGAGCGTACGGCGTGGTCAAAGATGACCTCCAGACGGTGGAACCAACAGTCGGAGAGATTGATCGGCCGAGGCAGAGGCACGCTCTGGTCGCGGGTCCGCTTCAGGAGTCAAGCGCTGGCAGCGTAGCCCGGGATCGGTCGATACTCAAGTCATGGCTCATCCGGCCGAATCCGATTGGGCGCCATTGCTATCCGCGCTGGTCGATGCCGCGGACATTCCGATCTGGCGCATGCTGCCCGACGAGTCCCACACGGCACAAGGATCCGGTGCTCCTGATCTTTTCCGGGCATCTCGGCAACGGCACAGCCCCGCCCGCTCGGCGTACTCGAGCGGGCGGGGCGGGAATCGGGCTGCTTACGCCGCGGCCCTGCGCTGGAAAGACGCTCGGGCCCAGAAATATCCGAGGACGGCGATGCCGATGCACCAGGCCACGGCGATGACGCCGTTATTGCCGATGTGGCTGCCCATCAGCAGTCCTCGCACGGTCTCGGTGATCGGCGTGAACGGCTGGTACTCGGCGAACTGGCGGACGCCGGTCGGCATGGAGTCGGTCGGCACGAATCCGCTACCGAGAAAAGGCAGCATGATGATGGGCGTCGGCGCGTTGCTCGCGGACTCCGGGTTGCGCGCCGATGCGCCGAATCCGACAGCCAGCCAGATCAACGCGAACGACAGTAGCGCCAGCAGGCCGAGGACGGCGAGCCACTCGACCGCGTCGGCGGTCGGTCGGAATCCGATGGCGAATGCCACTCCGATCATGCATCCCACGCCCGCCATCGCCTGGATCAGTGAGCCGACGACGTGGCCGGTGAGTATCGAGGTCTGGGAGATCGCCATGGTGCGCAACCGGTTGACGATGCCCTTGGTCAGGTCGGTGGTGACGCCGACCGCGGTGGAGGCCACCATCCATGCCGGGATCATGAGCAGCATTCCCGGGGTGAGGTAGTTGACGTACTTGTCGCCGTGTCCGCCGCCGACGCCCGCGTTCAGCGCGTGGCCGAAGAAATAGTTGAATATCAGCAGCAACAGGATCGGCATGATGATGATCGAGAAGACCATCGCGGGATAGCGCCGGGCGTGCAACAGATTTCGCCGCAGCATCGTGAGTGCGTCGTTCGAGGTGTATGCCAAGGTGGTCATCGCAATGCCGCTTCCGTTTCGGTGCCGGTGGTGTGACCGGTGAGCGCGAGAAAGACGTCGTCTAGGTCAGGGGTGTGCACCGACAGTCCGTCGACGGGGATCCGGCCGTGGTCGAGCCGGTCGAGCACGGCGCGTAGCGAGCCGATATCGCCGGTGCTGGGGACCTGCAGGGTCAGGTCGTGGTCGCTGCGCAGCGCGCCGTCCAGAGTGTTCGCGGCCGCGGCGAGCGAACTCGGGTCCGGGAACTGCAGGCGGATGTAGCCGCCGGGCACCAGGCGCTTGAGTTGATCCGGGGTGCCCTCGGCGACGATGCGGCCGTGGTCGAGCACCGCGATCCGATCGGCGAGTTCATCGGCCTCCTCCAGATATTGGGTGGTGAGGAAGACCGTCATGCCTTCGGCGACCAGGCTTCGGATGATGTCCCACACGGCGCGGCGGCTGCGCGGGTCCAGGCCGGTGGTCGGCTCGTCGAGGAAGATGATGCTCGGCTCGCCGAGCAGAGTCATCGCCAGGTCGAGTCGCCTGGTCATACCGCCGGAGAAGGTTTGCGCCAGCTTGTCGCGCGCGTCGACGAGGTCGAGTTTCTCCAGCAGTTCGCCTGCGCGACGCTTGCTCTCCCGCCGGTCCAGGTGGTGCAGGTCGCCCATGAACAGGAGGTTCTCCTCGGCCGTCATGAGTTCGTCGACCGCGGCGAACTGGCCGGTGACGCCGATCGTGGCGCGCACGGCTTCCGGCTGGCGCGTCACGTCGTAACCGGCTACGTGCAGATCGCCGCCGTCGGCGGGGATGAGGGTCGACAGGATCTGCACGGTGGTGGTCTTGCCGGCGCCGTTCGGGCCGAGCAGCGAGAAGATGCTTCCCGCCGGGATGGTGAGATCGATGCTGTCGAGAACGGTCTTGTCGCCGTAGGACTTTCGCAGTCCGCGGACGTCGATCGCGGTGGTGGACACAGCTGTTGCCTTTCGTTGCTGTCGCGGCGATCAGGCCGAGCGACGGACGATGATGTCGCCGGCCGAAGTGCGCGCCCGCACCTCCGCCTTCTCGTCGGAGGGTTCGGGGCGGTCGGCGGTGTCGAGCTCGTTACGCACCGAGCCGAACTTGGTGTGCAGGTCGAGCAGGACCGCGGTGCCGCGGCGGATGCCGACCTCCACCCGGCCGGCGGAGGTCTCCATGGTGAGCGATCCTCGGGTGACCTCGCCGATGCGAATGGAACCCGCGGCCGTCTTGGCGGTGACGCCGGATTGCGTGGCGCCGACGGTGATGTCGCCGTTGGCCGACTTGACGCGCAGTTCACCGGTGATCGTGTCGATCCGGGTGTCACCGTTGGAGTTGTTGATCTCGGCGGAGCCGTCGACGCGCCGGATGCGCACCGCGCCGGAGCCGGTGCCGATCTCGACCCGACCGTTGGCCTGCTCCACGGAGACGGTGCCCATACCGGTGGTCACATCCAATGCGCCCGCCGTGTCGACCTGGATGTCGCCGAAGGAGCTCTTCAACCGGCAATCGCCGAGCCGGCCCGTAGTGTGGATCGCTCCCATTTCCGTGTCGGCCTGGACCCGTGAGCCACTCGGCACCTCGATCACGACCTCGATCGAGCCGTACTTGCGACCGAAGACGACCGCCTGCTTCCACAGCGGTGGGCGCGGCGCCTTCACCCGCAGTTGGCCCGCGGAATAATCCACCAGGGTCTGCTCGGCGGCCTCGACGTCGAGGCGCTGGTTTCGACTGACGGCGCGTACGTCGACCACGGTGGTGGCGCGGTCGCTGGCGACGATTCTGATGTCGCCCACGTAAGCGTCTACGACGACGGAAATAGCTTCGGGAGTATCGAATTCAGGCATGGCGGTGCCCTCCTCTTGGTGATGTGGTGCGAAATCCCCGGTCGGGGCGTGGGTGTGAAAGTCGTGTACTGCGGCGCTATGTCATCGCGCCCAGCCCGTAAAGGTCTGCCCGCCCGCGGTGGTGCGGGACCCTCGGCTCGCGACGGGCGGAAGCGGCCGCGGCTCCAGTGCCGCGGCGGCCGCCCGGACCAGCCACGCGTTGACGGACAGGCCCTCGCGGCCCGCCGCCTCCTCGACGCGCTGCTTGAGCTGATCCGGAAGTCGGACGTTGATCCGCGAGGTGCCACCACTATCATCGAGTGGTGCCAGATTTGGCGCTACTGGTGTCGATGTGGCACCAGCCTCCCAGGGCTGGTCCGCGGGCGGTGGCGTGACGACGAAGGTCGGATCTACGCCTCGCAACCGCACCTCGACCGAGCCGGGCGCGAGGTCGCGGGTGATCTCGTCGGCGGCGTCGGACAATGCGTTGAGCAGGGCCAGCCGCGTCGCCGATCCGAGTGTCGAGGTGAGCCGCTCGGCCAGTTCGCGGGCCTCGTCACCGCCCGCTTCGGCGGCGACGACCAGCTCGTACCGAAGGCTTTCGAGATAAGGTCTGAGATCCATGTGAGCCAGTATGGCACCAATCTGGCTCTAACGCAAACCTTATGTGGCTCAACCCCGCGAGTGTCGAATCGGCAGACGGCCACCACCCGCCTCACGTCGGCTACATGCGGAGGTGTTCCTGCGTTTTCTCGCGAACTCGGTCAATGGTCGCGCTCGTGGGTTCGTCGAGGTTACGTCGTGGGACCTGCACCTCGGTCCGAGTTCTCCGCGATCCGATACACGCGCTGCGCGGTGGTTCGGAAGATCCGCTCGAGTTCGGGCTTGCCACCACCGTGGTCGGTGACCGCCGTGGCCACCGCCTCGATGCTGTTGGCGATGCTGGTGATCGGTTTGTCCACTGGGAAATTCGAGCCCCAGATGAGGCGGTCGGCGCCGAAGACGTCGAGGGCATGCCCGAGTAGCGGACCGATCCGGTCGAGCAGTTCCGGAACCGGCGTCGCGACGCCGCGACGCGGGACCGGATGGCCGAGAATCGGCATCATCAGGCCGCTGACCTTCGCGACGACATTCGGTTGCGCGGCCACCGCGGCGAGGTCGTCGCGCCATCGGACCAGCAGTTGTCTGCGGAGCCCGGGATTGGTTCCGGTGTGTTTGCCGACCGCCCCGAATACGCCCGCGGGGGTGCCGAGATGGTTCAGCACGATCGGCACTTCGGGATACCGCTCGGCGAGCGCGGTGACGTCGGGAATGGCGTGCGAGTACACCCATGCCTCGAACGACAAGCCGCGTTCGGCCAGCTGCGCGAACCCGTTCAAGAATTCCTTGGTGGTGAGCCGGAACTCGATGTCGGTGAACGATCGCACGCCGCGATCGGGGTGGTGGGCCACCCCCGCGCGGATACCGCGCACCAGCGGGGAGGCGGCCAGGTGCGCGTCCAGCAAGGCGGCGAACTCTGGTGCCGCCGGGTCGCCGCCCGCGAGTATCGCCCCGAGCCGCGGCGCGGAGTGCAGCGGGAGGCCGGCCACCCAGGCGGTCTCACCGACCTTGCCGAACGGGCCCTGCTCCGACCATTCGACCTCGATGTGCGCGATCGTCTCGATCGGCGCGTTGCCGGCGTCCGCGCGATAGTCGAACGGCAGATACGGATGCAGATATGGCACCGGATCTCCGGCGAATTCGCGATCCCGTCGCGGCGCGAGCCGCTTCGCGACATCTACCGGCACCGGCAGTAGCCGCAATAGTTTCGCCACCGCGCTGAAATCCCGCGGTGTTGTGAACGGGTCCCACTGATGGATGTGTGCGTCGACGATCCGAATGTCCGAGAGATCCATGTCTGCCGTCCCAACCGCGCCGATGGTCTGCCCGGCGATTGTCACACGCCGCCTCCGGGGCGGCCCTGGAATCAGCGGGAACCGTACGCGGACAGAAAGGTTCGGGTCGCGGCTCGGGCGATGTCGCGGAGTTCGGCCGCGGGGACCGCGCGGGTGCCGAGACGCGAGCGCGCCTCCAGCGGGGCCGTGATCAGCGCGAGCAGTTGCTCGGCGGCTTCGGCCGGGTCGGTGATGCGCAGCGTGCCCGCGAGCGCGAGCCGGGCCAGTCGGTCGGCCATCGCCTCGGCGATGGTGCGCGAGGTGCGGGTCAGGACGGTGTCGACGAGGTCCGGGAACGTTGTGAGCTGGGCATAGGTGAGCGCGCGCAGGGCGCGGGATCGATCGCACGCGCACACCTCGAGCAGTCGGTACGCCACGTCGGTCAGGGCTGCCGCGAGGTCGTCGCCGGGCTCGCGCAGGTCCGCCACGATCGCGAGGGTCTGCGCGGCCACGGCGTCGGCCGCGGCCAGCACCGCGTGCTCGAACAGGGTTTGTTTGTCGGTGAGGTGGTTGTAGACGGTCGGTTTGGCGACCCCCGCCTCGTCGGCGATCTCCTGTACACAGGCCTTGTCGTAGCCGCGCCGGGCGAAAACGGTGAACGCGACGTCCAGAATCGCCTGCCGTTTGTCGATGCGGCCCCGTGACGCCGTTGCTCCCGCCATCTCTGCATGCTAGCTGCCTCGAGAATGAAAACGAACCTGTGAGTTCAATCTTGTGGATATACCGATTAGTTCTCTAGATTGAACTAGTCGGTTCAAATAAAGGAGGAGTTCATGATCGTTCATCTGTTGCGCTTCGGGTTCCGCGACGAGACGACCGAGGAGCAGAAGGCGCAGGTGCTCGCGACGATGCGGCGCACCGCGTCGGTCGAGTCGGTGTCGTTCTCGACCGTCGGCCAGAACCTGGGTGACGCCTCCGACGGGCTGACCCACGCCTACTGTGTGGGCATCGAAGATCTGGCCGCGCTGGAGCGGTACCTGCACGACCCGGTCCACTTGGACGGCGATCCACGGATCATCCCGCACTTCGCCGAGATCGCGATCGGCCCCGACGTCGCCGACGATCCCGATCCCGAGCTACGCGAGAAGATCATGGCGTTGCACGAGGCGAAGCTCGCCAGATACCCGGAGTGGGCACGGCTGATGGACACCATCCCGAAGGTGCGGATCTTCTGACGGCTCAGCCGCTTTCGGGCGTCACACGTTGCGTCGGTACTGTCCGCCGACGGTGAAGAAGGCCTCGGTGACCTGCTGCAACGTACAGACGCGGGCCGCGTCCATCAGCACCTCGAAGATGTTGTCATCGGTGCGGGCGACGGCATCGAGGCGGGCGAGCGCGGCGCCGGCGGCCGCGCGGTGCCGTTGCTGAAACTGCCGGACCCGCGTCAGCTGCGATTGCTTCTCCGCCTCGGTGCCGCGTGCCAACTCCAGCTCCCGATGCGGCTCGCCGTGCGGGTTGCGGAAGGTGTTGACACCGATGATCGGCAGGGAACCGTCGTGCTTGCGGTGTTCGTAGCGCATCGACTCGTCCTGGATCTTGCCGCGCTGGTAGCCGGTCTCCATGGCTCCGAGCACGCCGCCGCGTTCGCTGATCCGGTCGAACTCGACGAGCACGGCCTCCTCGACCAGGTCGGTGAGCTCGTCGACGAGAAAACTGCCCTGCAGCGGATTCTCGTTCATCGCGACACCCCACTCGCGGTTGATGATGAGCTGGATAGCCAGCGCGCGGCGCACCGAATCCTCGGTCGGGGTGGTCACCGCCTCGTCGTAGGCGTTGGTGTGCAGGCTGTTGCAGTTGTCGTAGATCGCGATCAGCGCCTGCAGTGTGGTCCGAATATCGTTGAAGTTCATCTCTTGCGCGTGCAGCGAGCGGCCGGAGGTTTGGATGTGGTACTTCAGCTTCTGCGATCGTTCGGTGGCGCCGTAGCGATCCCGCATGGCTACGGCCCAGATGCGCCGAGCCACCCGCCCGATGACCGAGTACTCGGGGTCCATGCCATTGGAGAAGAAGAACGACAGGTTGGGCGCGAAATCATCGATGTTCATGCCGCGCGCGAGGTAGGCCTCCACATAGGTGAATCCATTGGCCAGGGTGAACGCCAGCTGGCTGATCGGGTTCGCGCCCGCCTCGGCGATGTGGTAGCCGGAGATCGACACCGAGTAGAAATTGCGCACACCGTTACGGACGAACCACTCCTGGATGTCGGCCATCATGCGCAGGCTGAATTCGGTGGAGAAGAGGCAGGTGTTCTGGCCCTGGTCCTCTTTGAGGATGTCGGCCTGCACCGTGCCGCGCACCGTGGCGAGCGTTGTCGCCCGGATGTCCGACGCTTCGGCGTCGGTCGGCGGCCTGCCCTCCGCGGCCGTGAAGCGGTCCAGCGCCTGGTCGATCGCGGTGTTGAGGAAATAGGCCAGAATGGTCGGCGCGGGTCCGTTGATCGTCATCGACACCGAGGTGGTCGGCGCGGACAGGTCGAACCCGTCGTAGAGGGCCTTCATGTCGTCGAGTGAGGCGATCGACACCCCGGACGTGCCGATCTTGCCGTAGATGTCGGGCCGCTCGGCGGGATCGTGACCGTAGAGCGTCACCGAATCGAATGCGGTGGAAAGCCTTTTCGCGTCGGAATGTTCGCTGAGTACTCGGAAGCGGCGGTTGGTGCGGAACGGGTCACCCTCGCCGGCGAACATCCGCGCCGGATCCTCATTGTCCCGTTTGAACAGGAACACTCCTGCCGTGAACGGGAATCGGCCGGGCAGGTGCTCGGCGCGCAGAAAGCGCAGTAGCTCACCGTGATCGGCGAACCGGGGCAGCGCGACCCGCGGAATCGAATTGCCGGACAGCGTCTCCCGCCGCAGCGGGGTGTGGATCTCGCGGTCGCGCACCCGTACCACCTGCTCGTCGCCGCGGTAGGACTCGGCGATCGCCGGCCACTCGGCGAGTAGCGCGGCATTCTCCGGGGTGAGATCGGCTCGGGCGTGGGTGGCCAGTTCGGCGACGGCGGTGTCGTCGGGCAGTTCCGCCGCGACCTGCTCGAGCCGTTGCAGGCGTTGCGCGGCAATGATCTGCCTGGCCGTTTCGGCGTGGTAGGCCCGAACGGTCTCGGCGATCTCGGCGAGGTAGCGCACCCGCGCGGGCGGGATGATCTGGGCGAAACGGGTGGAGGTTCGCGTCTGCACCCTGGGCAGCACGCCGGGCGCCAGTCGCAGACCGCGGTCCGCGAGCACGCTGGTCAGGTGCTGGTAGAGGGCCGTCACCCCGTCGTCGTTGAACGTCGCCGCACTCGTGCCGAAGACGGGCATGTCCTCCGGGGCCGCGCCGAATGCCTCGCGGTTGCGGATCAACTGCCGGGCGACGTCGCGCAGCGCATCCGACGCGCCTCGGCGCTCGAACTTGTTGATCGCCACCACGTCCGCGTAGTCCAGCATGTCGATCTTCTCCAGCTGGGAGGCGGCGCCGAACTCGGGTGTCATGACATACATCGACACGTCGACGTAGTCGGTCACCGCGGCGTCACCTTGGCCGATACCGGGCGTCTCCAGGATCACCAGGTCGTATCCCGCTGCCTTGCAGGCGGTCATGATCAGATCGATATTGTCCGGTAGTTCTCGTCCACCGCGCGTGGCCAGCGAGCGGAAGAAGAGGCGATCGCCGTCGAGTGCGTTCATTCGGATGCGGTCGCCGAGCAGCGCTCCGCCGCCCCGCCGCCGAGTCGGGTCCACCGCGAGAATCGCGACCCGCAGTTCGTCCTGTTGGTCCGTACGCAGGCGGCGCACCAATTCGTCGGTGAGTGACGACTTTCCGGAACCGCCCGTGCCGGTGATGCCGAGCACCGGCACCGTGCGCGCCGTCGCGGCAGCGGCCAGTTTCTGCCGGTCTGCCTCCGGCAGCGTGCCTGCTTGTAAGCAGGTGATGGCGCGGGCCAAGGCCGCGCGTTCGCCGGCGAGCACCGCGTCCAGTACCGGCGGCTCGGCGGCCAGGTCGACGTCGCAGTCGCGAATCAGCTGATTGATCATGCCGGGTAGGCCGAGGCGCTGTCCGTCCTCCGGGGAGAAGATGGTCACGCCGGATTCGGCCAGCCGCGCGATCTCCTCGGCGACGATCACGCCACCACCGCCGCCGAAGATCCGGACGTGTTCGGCCCCGGCCTTCCGGAGCGCGTCGGCCAGATATTCGAAGTACTCGACGTGTCCGCCTTGGTAGGAGCTGATCGCGACGCCTTGCGCGTCTTCGGTGAGCACCGCGTCGACGACGTCGCTGACCGCCCGGTTGTGGCCGAGATGGATCACCTCCGCACCCTGGTTCTGCAGGATGCGGCGCATGATGTTGATCGCGGCGTCGTGCCCGTCGAACAGGGCGGCGGAGGTGACGAAGCGGACGGGGGCGGTGGGCGTGTAGAGCATGCTGCTGTCGGCCACGGGTTCCTCCAGGAGCTCTCTGGACGCCCGATACTAGGACGTCAAACTAATCGTACGGTGATCGCGATCACCCCGCCAGCCGCGGCGGGGCATGGCTCGACCGCCGGGATTCGGCGTCGGATCGACGTCCACGACCGCGGTGAGGTGTGGAACCTGATTTGTGCCGTGCGCGTGGTTGACTCGGACATACTGGGCGCATGGTGAGCGACAACAGGGCGGGGAGCGCGGTCGCGCGACTGGTCGCCGAGGGCGTGCTGTCCCGATCTCAAGCCGATGCGGTGCTCGCGGCGCTGGCGGCCGAGCAGTCGACGGCGCCGACGCGCGGGAAGGTGCTCGCCGAGATCGCCGCGTATCTCGGCGCCGGGTTGCTGTTCGGGGGGATCTTCCTGGTGATGGCCTCGTCGTGGGAGAACCTCGGAAGGCTGGTGCGCGTTGGTGTGCTGGCCCTTGTCGCGGCCGGTCTTCTGTTCGGCGGGGTCGCGCTCGCTGGTGGATTGTCCCGGGCGCGCTCGGGGCCGCGGGGTGCGCACAGCGTGCGCACTCGGCTCGCGACAGTCTTGTTCGCGCTGGCGTCCGTCGCTGTCGCCGGGGCCGTCGGCACTGCGTTGGAGAACGGAAGTGCTGATCTTGCTCTACTTTTCGCGTGCCTCGCGGGCTCGGTGCTGGCGGTGTTCGGTTATCTCGCGGTGCCGTCGGTGCTCGGCATGATCACGTGCGCCTGCTTCGTCCCCGCGGCCCTCGTCGGTCTGCTCACCGACGTGTTCGATCTGGACAACGTGTGGGGCAGCGTGGCCGTGCTGCTGCTGGGCGGGTTGTGGTTCGCGCTGACCAGGGCCGGTGTTCTGGCGGAAACCTGGGCCGGGTACCTGATCGCGATCGTCACCTCCGTCGCGGCCGCGCAGAGTATCGACGGTGTCGGGCGGACGGCGGCCTATCTGCTCACGGCGCTGGTGGCAGTCGTCTGCTTCGCGCTGTATGCGACTGCGCGGTCGGTGGTGCTCGTCATCGGCGGTGGCATGTCGATCGCGCTCGCGGCCGGCCAGGCGGTGTCCGAGTGGACCGACGATGCGCTCGGCGCCGCGGGTGTCGTGGTGGTGATCGGCGCGATCGTGCTCACCTTCGGTGCGGTCCAGCTCACCCGGTCGCAGAAAAAGCTCAGCTAGACGCGTCGCGGCCGAGGTGGGATGAATCACATCCGGACGGCGACGGGTAAATGCTTGGACATCCAACTATAGGATGCCCGTATACCGATCGGCTACGAGACAGGACTGGCATGGTTCGCGAACTCACTCATTTCATCGGCGGCCAGCACGTGTCCGGCACGTCCGGTAACTTCGGCGACGTCTTCGATCCCAACCTCGGCCAGGTGCAGTCGCGGGTGCCGCTGGCGAGCAAGTCCGAGGTCGAGGCGGCCATCGCGAACGCGGAGGCGGCGCAGCCGGCATGGGCCGCGGTCAACCCACAGCGGCGGGCGCGAGTGCTGATGAAGTTCCTGAGCCTGGTGCAGGACGAGATGGATTCGCTCGCGGCGCTACTGTCCTCGGAGCACGGCAAGACCCTCGCCGATGCCAAGGGTGACATCCAGCGCGGGCTCGAGGTCATCGAGTTCGCGATCGGCATCCCGCACCTGCTCAAGGGCGAATACACCGAGAGCGCGGGCACCGGCATCGACGTCTACTCGATGCGGCAGCCGCTCGGCGTCGTCGCCGGCATCACGCCGTTCAACTTCCCGGCCATGATCCCGCTGTGGAAGGCGGGCCCCGCACTGGCCACCGGCAACGCCTTCGTGCTCAAGCCGTCCGAGCGCGATCCGTCGGTGCCGTTGCGACTGGCCGAACTGTTTCTCGAGGCGGGTCTGCCCGCCGGGGTGTTCAACGTGGTCAATGGCGACAAAGTAGCTGTCGACGTGTTGCTGCACGACCCGCGGATCAAGGCCGTCGGCTTCGTCGGCTCCACCCCGATCGCGCAGTACATCTATGAGACGGCGACCGCGAACGGCAAACGCGCTCAGTGCTTCGGCGGCGCGAAGAACCACGCGATCGTGATGCCGGACGCCGACCTCGACGACGTCGCGGACCAGTTGATCGGCGCCGGTTACGGTTCCGCGGGCGAGCGCTGTATGGCCATCTCGGTGGCGGTGCCGGTCGGTGAGCAGACGGCCGACCGTCTGGTCGCCAAGCTGACCGAGCGGGTGCACAAACTGAACGTCGGACGCTCCGACGATCCCGGCGCGGATTTCGGCCCGCTGGTCGGGCAAGACGGCGTGCAACGAGTGCACAACTACGTCCAGATCGGCGTCGATGAGGGGGCCGAGCTGGTGGTCGACGGGCGCGGCTTGGTCGTGCAAGGCGCCGAGGACGGTTACTTCGTCGGCGCGACATTGTTCGACCGGGTCACCCCGGACATGCGGATCTACCGGGAAGAGATCTTCGGTCCGGTGCTCACCGTGGTCCGCGCGCGGGACTACGAAGAGGGCCTACGCCTGGCCGATGAGCACGAGTACGGCAACGGCGTCGCGATCTTCACCCGCGATGGCGATACCGCCCGCGACTTCGCCGCCCGTGTGCAGGTCGGCATGGTCGGCATCAACGTTCCTATTCCGGTGCCGATCGCGTACTACACCTTCGGCGGCTGGAAGCGTTCCGGTTTCGGCGATCTGAACCAGCACGGTCCGGACTCGATCAGGTTCTACACAAAGACCAAGACGGTTACCCAGCGCTGGCCTTCCGGTCTGAAGGAAAGCAACGCATTCGTCATACCCACGATGGAGTGACCGATGTTCCGCCTCGATGCCGACGAGAAGGCGATCTGCGATACCGCGCGCGGGTTCGCCGACGAGTTCCTCGCCCCGAACGCACTGGAATGGGACGAGCACAAGCACTTCCCGGTCGACGTGCTGCGTAAGGCGGGCCCGCTCGGCCTCGGCGGCATCTACGTGCGCGAGGACGTCGGCGGGTCGGGTCTGCGCAGGCTCGACGCCGTGCGGATCTTCGAGCAACTGGCCACCGGCTGCCCGGCGATCGCCGCCTACATCTCCATCCACAACATGGCCACCTGGATGATCGACAGCTATGGCAGCGCTGAACTGCGCGAGCGGTGGCTCCCGGCACTGACCGCGATGGACCTGCTGGCCAGCTACGCGCTGACCGAGCCGGGAGTCGGTTCGGACGCGGCGGCGTTGAGTACCAAAGCCGTGCGCGACGGCGACGATTATGTCCTCAACGGCGTCAAGCAGTTCATCTCCGGCGCAGGCGCCACCGACGTGTACGTCGTCATGGCTCGCACCGGGGAGGCGGGCGCACACGGGGTGTCGGCGTTCCTCGTGCCCGCCGGCACTCCCGGAATCTCCTTCGGCGCCAACGAGCGAAAGATGGGCTGGAATGCCCAACCGACCCGGCAGGTGATCTTCACCGACGCCAGGATTCCGGTGACGAATCTGCTCGGCGCGGAGGGCGACGGCTTCCGCATCGCGATGAACGGGCTCAATGGCGGGCGACTGAATATCGCCGCCTGCTCGGTCGGCGGTGGGCAGGCGGCGCTGGACAAGACGGTGCCGTATCTGGCCGCGCGGCAGGCCTTCGGGAAACCACTGCTGAAGAATCAGGCGCTGCAATTCGAACTCGCCGATATGCGTACCGAATTGGAGGCGGCGCGAACGCTGCTGTGGCGTGCCGCGTCGGCGTTGGATGCCGACGCTTCCGACAAGGTCGAACTGTGCGCCATGGCAAAGCGATTTGCCACCGACGCCGGATTCGAAGTGGCGAACAAAGCGCTTCAGTTGCACGGCGGCTACGGCTACCTGGCCGAATACGGCTTGGAGAAGATCGTCCGGGATCTGCGGGTGCACCAGATTCTCGAGGGCACCAACGAAGTCATGCGGGTGGTCGTCGCCCGCTCGGTGGTAGGAGCGGCATGAGTGGTCGGACCCGGAGGTGGCAGCACAGCGTGGCCATGGCGGGTTCGGCTCGTGCTGGAAGGAACAGAGCATGACCGAACCGGAAGTTCTGATCGAGCGGCGCGATGGGCTCGGCGTCATCATCTTGAACCGGCCGAAGGCGATCAACGCGCTGAATCATCGGATGGCCCTGGCCATCACGGATGCGCTGCGGGCATGGGTGGACGACGATGCGGTACGCACCGTGGTCGTCACCGGTGCCGGTGAGCGTGGACTGTGTGCCGGCGGCGACATCGTCGCGATCCACGCCGATGCGACAGCTGGCGCGACTACCGCTGATTCGGCGACCGGCGAGTTCTGGCGTGACGAGTACGTCCTCAACGCACTGATCGGCCGTTATCCGAAGCCGTATGTGGTGGTGATGGACGGGATCGTGATGGGCGGCGGCGTGGGCCTTTCCGGACACGGCAGCCACCGCATCGTCACCGAGCGGTCCACGATCGGCATGCCGGAGGTCGGCATCGGCTTCGTCCCGGACGTCGGCGGCACCTACCTGCTCGCCCGCACCCCGGGCGAGATCGGTACGCACGTCGCGCTGACCACCGCGCGGATGACCGCGGGCGATGCGATCGCGGCGGGCTTCGCGGACTATTTCATCGCCGCCGAGCATCTGCCGGCGCTGCTGGAGACGCTGCGCACCGAAAGCGCCGAGATCGCGATCGCCAAGTTCGCTACGGACGCCCCGGAATCCGCGCTCGGCGCCGCGCAGGACTGGATCGACGCGTGTTACGGCGCCGACACGGTCGAAGAGATCGTCGCGCGGCTGCAGGGACACGAAGCGCCCGAGGCGCGGGCGGCGGCCGCCGAGATCTTGGCGAAATCGCCGGTGGCGTTGAAGGTCACGTTGCGGTCCTTGCGATCGGCGCGGTCGGCGCCGAGCCTGGAGGCGGTACTCAACGAGGAATACCGCGTCTCCCTCGCGGCGCTGTCCTCGCACGATCTGGTCGAGGGCATCCGCGCTCAGGTGATCGACAAGGATCGCCGCCCGAGCTGGTCGCCTCCGACTCTCGCCGAGGTGTCGGACGCGCAGGTGAACGCGTATTTCACCGAACTGGGCGAACAGGAACTGGGTCTGCGGACCCCGGAGGTGGCGCAATGAGCACGACGATCGGCTTCCTCGGCCTCGGCCACATGGGCGCGCCGATGGCGGCCAATCTGGTACGGGCGGGCTACGAGGTGCTCGCCTTCGATCCGGTGCCCGCGGCGCGGGAACAGGCCGAGCGCGACGGGGCGACGGTGGTCGCCGCGGCTGCGGAGACCGCGAAAGCCGACGTGGTGATCACCATGCTGCCCAACGGCGAACTCGTCCTCGAGGTGTACGCCGAGCTACTTGCCGCCGCGAAGCCGGGCACGCTGTTCATCGACTGCTCGACCATCGATGTGGCCGACGCCAAATCCGCGGCCGAGTTCGCCGTCGCCGCCGGCCATCGTGCGCTGGACGCCCCGGTTTCCGGCGGTGTCGCCGGCGCCGCGGCGGGCACGCTGACCTTCATGGTCGGCGGTGGCGCGGCGGACTTCGCCGACGCGCTGCCGGTGCTCGAGGTGATGGGCGCCAAGGTGGTGCACTGCGGCGGCTCCGGTGTCGGCCAGGCGGCCAAGATCTGCAACAACATGCTGCTCGGCATCTCGATGATCGCGCTGTCGGAATCTCTGGTGCTCGGCGAGAAGCTGGGACTGAGCCATCAGTCGTTCTTCGACGTCGTCTCCACCGCATCCGGCCAGAGCTGGGCGCTGACCACCTACTGCCCGGTCCCCGGACCGGTGCCCGCCAGCCCGGCCAACAACGACTACCAGCCCGGTTTCGCCACCGCGCTGATGACCAAGGACCTCGGTCTGGCCGCGAACGCATTGCGTGCGAACAACGTCGACGGCCAGCTCGGCTTGCTCGCCGCCGAGATCTACACCCGGTTCAACCGGACCGACGCGGGGCGGGATTTCTCGGCTATCGTCACCGATATCCGTGACCGTTCCGACCAGGAGGATGCCTGAAGATGGACGCATCGCGAAGTGATTCCGTGGCGGGTGGCGACCAGGGCGGGCCCGACTTCGAGACGATTGTGCTGGAACGCAAGGGCCGGGTCGGCTGGATCACGCTGAACCGCCCGAAGGCGCTCAACGCGCTGAACGCCCAGGTCCTCGACGAAGTCATCGCCGCGCTCGACGACCTCGAGCGCGACGACGAGATCGGCGCTGTCGTGATCACCGGGTCGCAGCGGGCCTTCGCGGCGGGCGCCGACATCAAGGAGATGCAACCCAAGTCGTACATGGACATGTTCCTCGACGACTACTTCGCCCGCTGGGACCGGCTGGCTCAGTTCCGCAAGCCCACCATCGCCGCGGTCGCCGGGTACGCGCTGGGCGGTGGCTGTGAGTTGGCCATGATCTGCGACATCCTGCTCGCGGCGGATACCGCGAAGTTCGGGCAGCCGGAGATCACCCTGGGCGTCATCCCCGGTATCGGCGGTTCGCAACGCCTGACCCGCGCGATCGGCAAGGCCAAGGCGATGGACCTGGTGCTCACCGGTCGCACTATGGACGCCGAGGAGGCCGAGCGCGCCGGGCTGGTCTCGCGCATCGTGCCCGCCGACGAATTGCTCGACACCGCGCTCCAGGTCGCCGAGACCATCGCGTCGATGTCACTGCCGGTCACGATGGTCGCCAAAGAGGCGGTGAACCGTTCCTTCGAGACCACCCTGGCGGAGGGGTTGCGCTTCGAACGGCGAGTCTTCCACTCGCTCTTCGCGATCGAGGACCAAAAAGAAGGCATGAGCGCCTTTGTCGAGAAGCGACCCGCGAAATTCACCAACCGCTGAGTCCGTCCGCGACCGAGCGGTCTGCGCCGGCGGTTCGTTCGAGGTCGGCTGGCGGCTATCCGAACGGCCCGGCGGGCGGGGCGACGATTTCGACCTGGGTGGGCGCGCGGCCGTCCTGAGGCTGTGTCGTGTTCTTCTGCATGGCGAGCAGTCCGGCGATGGTGGCGCCGAGAGCGACCGTCACCGCGACTGCCGCGATGAGCTTGCGGCGGTCGCCAGGTGCACGAACGACACTGGCGCCGGAGCGGGCCCGGGACATCCGGACGTCGCCGCTGGGCCGTTCGGCGGCCAGCAGGACCGCACCGCGCGCCGAGACGTAGTCCGGGTCGGGGTCGTAGATGATCGGGAGTTCGACCATCGCGGCCAGCTCCTCGCGGATGCTCGGGTTTCGGGTGCAGCCGCCGAGTAGCACTATCGCCTCGGGCTGCACCCCGGACTCCTCGATCATCTGGCGTACGAACGACGCCGAGTGGTGGATGCCCGCCGCGCACAATTCGGCGAGATCGCTGCGGGTCACCACCGCGCGATCACCGGAGCCGACGTCGATCGCCGTGACCACCCGTGCGCTGCTCAGTTTCTCGCGGTGGTGCCGACTGGTCGGCTTGTCCGTGAGCACGCCGTGGCGGGCCAGACGCCAGCGCAGCAGCGTGTCGTAGCCGTCGCCGCCGAGCACCGTGCTGCGCTTGGTGGACAGGATGGTGTCGGTGCGGCAGTTGGCGTGCGTGATGGTCAGCCCGGAGCTGCCCAGGTCGTAGAGCAGCACCGAGCCGCTGTCCGGAAGTTGCCCGGTGAAGCGGAGATAGCGCAGCTGGGCGAGCGGCTCATCGATGATGGTGACCCGATGCCCGCCCGCGCTCGCGCGGATCGCCTCGGCGTGTAGGGGACACCGGCAGGTCACGGCCATCCCGGAGATCAGTTCGTCACGTCGGTCGGCGGCTCCGTTCATTCGACGGATCGCCTCGAAGACCGGCTCGTCGACGGCGCCGCCCGCGCGTCGCGGCACCTGACAGTGATCGATCGGGGGCAGGTGTGGCTGATCGGAATGCGTGAGCATCGCACGAGCGCCGGCAGCGCCCGCCGATACCCCCAAGACCAGCACCATGGACTCTATGGTGGACCCTTTCGCCCCCGCTGCCAAGATGGCGGGCCGGCAATTCGCTAGTCGGATGCCAGACCGGCGCCGGCAGGTCGGTCCGGGCGCGGATCCAACCGACCGGTTCCGTTACTTCACTCGGTATTGATCGCCGCCCAGCGCGCCGTTGCGGCACCGGTATCGAAGTCGCCCGCGGCGTGCCGGAATTCGGCGAGCAATTGCAGCAAAGTGTGTAGTCGGTCCGGTGCGAGGCCCGGCAGCGCGAAGACCTTCGCATTCAAATCCTCGGTCGCCTTCGCTACCAATTCTCTTCCCGCGTCGGTGATCTCGATCAACGTCGCGCGCCGGTCGCTGGGATGCGGGACCCGCTCGACCAGCTTCGCCGCCTGCAAGCGATCGACGGTGTTGGTCACGCTGGTGGGATGTACCTGTAACCGTGCGCTGGCCTTCGCCATCGGCAGCGCGCCGGTTTTGCTGAAGTTGAGCAGCATGAGCAATTCGTACCGCGAGAAGGTCAGCCCGGTCGGTTTCAATGCCTCGTCGACCCGCGCCATCACGATTTGCTGGGCCCGCACCAAGGAGGTCACCGCAGCCATTCCGTCGGCGACGTCCCCCCAGCCGTGGCCGACCCACTGACGGTGGGCCTCCTCGATCGGGTCGTGCGGAAGTGGGCGTGGCCGAGACATTCCCCGATCATTCCATGCGGGTGCGCGGGTCGCGGACAGGCGATGCGACTTCGGATCAAGGTGAGCGCAAGGCTGGGTGGCGCCTGCCGCTACGGGCAGTATCACTGGCGAGGCGGGCGTGGCTGAGTGGTTGAGGCAGCGGTCTGCAAAGCCGTTTACGCGGGTTCGATTCCCGCCGCTCGCTCGACAACGACCCGGTGGGTTCGGTGACACCTGGTATGGCGAACGTCAGGGCGCGTCCGTTCGGGTCGGGTGCGGGTCACGATCACCGAAGTGTCGGTGATCGTGACTACCGCACGATCCCTTGCCGATATCGAATCGGGTTGTGCCCGAGAATGTTCAGCGCGACCGTCCGAACACATCGAGTGCATTGCGGCGGCGGTCGGCCGCAGCCATGCGCAGGCGGGTTCGGTCAGTTCAGGCCCTGCTGCGCGGAGCAGACCTTCCACCTGCCGTTTTCCTTCTTCAAGTGTTCGGTGGTGCTGGTATCGATATCGGGCTGTTCGCCGGGAATCACGACGGTGAGCTTGCCGGTGATCTCGGCGGTCGCGCGGTCGCCGATGACAACGATGTCCTCGATCTTATCGATGGTGACCGAAACGGTCGCGGTATCGAATTCCTGCTTCTGCGCCTCGGTCATCGCGCCGAACTCGGCGTGGTCGGCCGCACACGCCCGCTCCGCCGCGGCACGGAAGCCTTCCGAGCCGAGTATGTCGTAGAAGTCGCGGATCGCCACCTCGATTTTCTTCTCGTCCGAGGCCAGCGGGCCGATACCGTGGGAGGTCAGGACGGCGCCGGCGATCACCGCGCCGGACAGGACGAGTGCCATGATCGCCGCCGATCCGACGATCACGCCGATCCTGCTCTTCTTCGGCGGATGCGGTGGATGTCCGCCGGGTGGCCCCTGCGGTGGATAACCGGGCGGCGGGAACCCGTGGGGTAGGTACCCCTCTTGTGGCGGGTAGCCGGGGCCCATGGGTGACGGATAGTCGGGGGGCTGCTGTTGTGCGTCGAGTCGATCGTGTGGCGGTTGCCCGCCCGGCGGATATGTCATCGCTTCGCCTCCGGTCTACCCCCTGGTAGCTCTGAAACGTTACGGCACTGGCTTGCCCGCGTTGCCGCGAACGAAACACCGACGACGGGGTGTCGTCGCAGGTCGGTGGGAGATCGACAGCTGAATCAGGTCGGCTTGCGCACCGAGATCGGCGCTCGCCCGGTCTGGTGCCGGTACTGATGGATCACCTGCTGGCCCCGGATGCCGACTCCCGGCCCCGGCTGGGTGGGATACGACCGGATGTGATTGTGATCCGCGCCCCGGAGGCCGTGGCAGGGGAATAGTGCGGGCGTCATCATGCGCGGCGACCGCCCCGGAATTCGACCGATCGGCTGCTCCGCCGACGATGGCGCTGTATGGTCCGCCGGCGCGACAGTGTCCGGTTCGCTGACGGCTGTCCGGATCCGCCTGTGCGCGCGTCGACGCCGCGCGCGACGCGCCCGGGAATCCTGGCGCTGGTCGAAGTCGATAGCCGAGTCGCCGCGCGGATGCGGCCGCGATATGAGCTATTACTGTGAATTTGCTTCCCTGGCATCTCTTCGCGGATGACCTGATGGATGCGCAGTAGATGGATTTGCCGGGGTGGGTCGCCACTGCCGGAAGTATTGTCCGGTTGGTTGCCGGCCCGGTTGTCGTGGTGGTGGGCCGGTGATACGTTGCCGGGCATGGGATTTCAGTTGCCGCATCCCGAGGTGCTGTGGGCGCGCATGACCGTCTTCGACGTGATCACCTCCGCGACCCACGCCGACGAGGACTATCGCGTCGGGAGCGGAGAGGGGATCGGGCAGTCGGCCACAGTGGTGGGTGGTCGGCTGAGCTACGACGACCGCGAGGGTAATTGGTACACGCTGATCAGATATTCCGGTGACCGCGCGCTGCTGTTCGGTACCGACGAGGACAACAAGGTCGCGGGCACTGCCTACGATCCGCTGGCGACCGCGCCCGCGTGGGTGCGCTCGGTGGAGCTGACGGCGTACCGTCCGCGTACCACCGACGGGCCCATCTCCTTCGTGCGTTGGTGGGAATACGGTCAATGGCATCACACGCCGACCGACCTCGATGACGGCCTCGAGATGAGTCTGAGCGCCGCGGCCGACCGCGCCGACTTCACCGGCAACATCATGAGCGCGGCGATCCACGCGAAGTGGGTGGAGATGGACTACGAGGCAGGCAAGTTGACCAGCCTCACGGTCGATCCCAATGCCCTCAACGCCCTGTGTGACGCCACCGAAACCGGAACCGTCAGCAAGGCTCACCTCTACTTCCTCTCCCCGGACCTGACCGCCGCCGCCTTCGCCTACCTGTCCAGTGCCGGGGTTCTGACAGGTACCGAAAAACCCACCGAACCCCTTTCGTAACCCACAGTCCGACAACTAAGGCCCCGACCTCCGGTCGGGGCCTTTTCGCATTTGCCCGACACTCGCTCTGTGCGGAGCGCATGACCGCGGGAGCCTGGCACTTTGTCCCGGTCATCGGCCACTCGGCAGGGCTATCGCTGGTAGCCGGAGGCCGCCGATCGGTCTGCGGCCTGCCTTGGATGCGCCATGAACGGGTCGATCGCGCGTTGCGTTTGGGTCCCCCGCACGGATCCCCAGTGTTGAGAAGGCATTACGGCATGGTGGCGGCAGGATGGTTGCCAGCAGATGGCCAGATAGAAAGACGGCTCCGATGGTCGATATCACCGCCAGTTTGTCCGATGATGTGTATCTCGCTGCGCCACAACGGGCCCACGCCCTTGTTCGTGCGGGTGCTCACGTGGGGTTTGCTGAACTTTTCGCCCAGCGTGCCGCGATCGCACCGGATCTCGTGGCGGTCGATTTCACCGGGCCGACCGGTGCGACGACCCAGACATACCGGGAGCTGGAGCTGCTGACCAGCGGCATGGCGGCCCGGCTGGTCGCCGATGGTCTCGCGCCGGGCGACCGGGTGCTGGTCTTACTGCGCAGTCCGCGGTTTCTGGCGGCGGCGGCCCTGGCGGTGTGGCGAGCGGGCGGTGTCTATGTCCCGGTCGATTCGCGCGCGCCGGACGTGCGGATCGCCGACATCGCCACGCAGACCGCCCCCCGCGTCGTGATCTGTGACGTCGACCCGCCGGCGGGAATTGTCCCGAAGGGCACGGGGGTGCTGCGGGTAGATCTCGCCGAGGCGGATGCGGCGTCCGCGGGGCCGACCGTCCCGCGCAGGCCGGAGGACCCGGCGTATGTCATCTTCACCTCTGGTTCCACCGGCCAGCCGAAAGGTGTCGTGGTCGCGCACCGAGGTTTGACGAATCTGGTGACGGCACAACGGATTGTCTTCGACACCCAACCCGGCGATCGCGTGCTGCAATTCGCGTCGTCGGCGTTCGACGCATCGATCGCCGAGTTGACGTTGGCATTGGCCAACGGTTCAACCCTTGTCTGTGCGGATCGGGACTTGATCATGCCGGGCGAACCGCTCGCGGAATTCCTCCGCGCACAGCAGGTCAGCCATGCGATTCTGGTGCCGACCGCGCTGGCCCAGCTGCCTCCGGGCGACTATCCGCGCCTGACGCTGCTCGGGTCGGCCGGTGAAGCGTGCCCGCCGTCGCTGGCCGAACGTTGGCGCCGAGAGGTGCGCCTCTACAACCTCTACGGCCCGACCGAATGCTCGGTCTGGAGCACCTATCAGCAGGTCACCGCGAGCCTGGAGGAACGTGTGCCGATCGGCGGCCCGATCCCGAACGCCACGACATGGGTGTTGGACGAGCAACTTCGGCCGGTCCCGGACGGTGTGCCGGGGGAGTTGTACCTCGGCGGAGTCGGCGTCGCGATCGGATATCTGGGTCGACCCGACCTGACCGCCGCGCGATTCGTCTCGGCGCCTGGCGATCCCGGAGCGCGGGTGTACCGCACCGGTGACGCGGTGCGACGCCTGCCCGACGGCGGGCTCGAATTCCTCGGCCGTACCGACAACCAGGTGAAACTGCGGGGACTCCGGATCGAACTGGAAGAGATCGAAGCCCGCCTGCTCGGTCTCGCCGGCGTTCGTCAGGCGGCCGCGTTCCTCGACGAGGGCGAAGGCCCGGCGGCGGATACCGCCGCCCTGGTTGCCGTCGTGGTGGGTGACGGGCAGATCGACCTCGACGAGTTGCGCGGTCTGCTCAGGCAGACGCTGCCCGACTACATGGTCCCGCGACTCGTCGCGCTGCCCATGCTGCCGGAGTCGTTGGTCGGCAAAGTCGACCGCGCGGCGCTGCGATCGATGGTCGCTGAACACGAATCGGCTGTCTCCTCCGTTGCGCCACCGCCCGCCGATCCGGTGGAGCAGGACATCGCGGTGTTCGTCGCCGCCCTGCTCGGCATACCGGCCATCGGCCCGTCGGACGACTTCTACGAGAAGGGCGGCCACTCGCTGTTGGTGACCCGGTTGATGGCGCACATCCGCGACGGGTACGGCGTGGACATCCCGCTCGGCGCGTTCTACGCGGACCCCACCGTGCGTACGCTGGCCGCGTTCGTCACCGACGACCAGCGCGAGCGGTCCGCCTGATGGCCGTCACCCAGCGCTCGTCGTTGATCGGACTGTTCAAACCCGCTGCTCGGTCCGATCCGTACGCGCTGTATCGGCGCCTGCGGGAAGCGGAACCGGTCTACTGGGACAATGCCCTGCAGAGCTGGGTAGTGCTGCGGCATGCCGACATCGTCGCGTTGACCAAAGAGGAGCGACTGTCCGAAGATCGCGTCACCCCATTCTTCGACCAGCTTCCGGCCGACAAGCAGAAGTCGATGCGACCGCTGGTCGCAGCGCTGTCGGACATGATGCTGTTCAACGATCCACCTCGGCATACGCGGCTGCGCGGACAATTCCGCAAGGCCTTCACGCCCCGATTCGTGGCCCGGCTCGACGGCGACATCGCGGAGCGAGTCGCGACGCTGCTGGACGCCGTGGCCGAGAAACCGGTCTTCGATCTGGTCGCCGACGTCTCCGCGCCGCTGTCGTCCGGAGTGATCGCGGGCATGCTCGGCCTCCCGGCGCACGCCACGAACCTCCTGGCGGGCTGGACGAGCCTGCTGCACGAGTTCTTCATGCAGTCCGAGCGGGAAGTCGACCGGGTGGTGCGGCTACGCGCGGTGTTCGACACCGAGATCGAAGGCAGGCGGGCCTGTCCGGCGCACGACCTGCTCGGCGCCATGGCCGAAGCGATGGCGACCGGAGCCACCCTCACCGAGGACGAGATGTACGCGGCTTTTCTGCTGCTGATCGATGCGGGCCAGGTGACGACGACGCATTTCGCGGCCAACGCGGTGCGGGCGCTGATGCTGCACCGCGAGCAGTGGGAACTGCTGCGCGCCCGGCCCGAATTGGTTCCCGGCGCGGTGCTGGAATTGCTGCGCTGGGACAGCTCCATCCAGTTCACCAACCGGGTCGCCACGATCGATCTCGAGGTCGGCGGCCGGACGATCCCGGCGGGCTCGTCGGTCACGCTGGTTCTGGGCTCCGGAAACCGCGACCCAGAGGTTTTCGCCGACCCCGACACCCTCGACGTGACCCGTGACGCGCGCGAACAGCTGTCGCTCGGCCACGGTGCGCATTACTGTCTCGGCGGAGGTTTGGCCAGGCGGGAGATCGAGATCCTGCTGCTCGGTCTGCTGACCCGGTTCCCCGAATCGACCCTCGTGGACACGAATTTCACCTGGGAGGACAGCATCAACTTCCGCTTTCTCACGGGCTTGCCGGTCAGTCCGGGGCCTGGATCGCGGATCTCGGCGGCGACACCGACCTGACCAGCAGCACGTCATCGCCGCGCCGCACGACTCCGACCAGCCGTGCCTGCCCTTGGGCGGCATTCGAACCTGCGGCCTCCTGTCGGCAGGACGTGCGACCCGCGCGACCGATCAGGATGAATACGCCGCTCCGTCTACATTCACATGAAGCTCACTGTTCAGACGTTCCTGACCCTCGACGGCGTGATGCAGGCCCCCGGCGGACCCGAGGAAGATCCCAGCGACGCCTTCACCCACGGCGGCTGGCAGGCTCCGTTCGCGGATCAGGCCGTCGGCGAGTTCGTCACCGAACTCACCAGCCACGCCAGCGCGTTTTTGCTCGGTCGCCGGACGTTCGATATCTTCCGCGGCTACTGGCCTGATCAGACCGACCCCGACAACCCCATTGCCACGGCGATCAACTCGCTGCCCAAGTATGTCGTGTCCAACTCGCTCAGCGAGGCCGATGCCACGTGGCGCGGCGAGCACCCTGACACCGCTCGTCTGCTGACGAGCGGTGTCAGCGTGCTGGCCGCGGCGGTGCAGGCGCTGAAGGAGGTACCCGGCGACGAACTGCAGATCTGGGGAAGCGGCGAACTGCTCCGGACGCTGTTGCGGCACGAACTCGTCGACCGCTTCCGCCTGATGACGTTTCCGCTGGTGCTCGGCTCCGGTCGCCGCTTGTTCGACGACGGAGTCCTCCCGGCGACGATGCGCCCTGTCGACCTCACCGTGACCGATCTCGGCATCGTCCTCGGCACCTACGAACCAGCCGGGCCGGTTCGCCACGGCGAGATGTAACCGGTTGGGTATGGCCGTGCCGGCAGAGATTCGCGGGGTATTCACGGTCACTCGGCTGATTCGACTCTCGGCACGAAAAGGCCACCTACCAGATGTTTGGGTGGGTGGCCGTCGCGTGTCCTCCGCAGGATTCGAACCAGCGGCCTTCGGGCAGGTTCGGGGGTGGCTACCCAGGCGGATAGCTCTTGACCGGGTCGATTGGAGTGCCAGCGGCGTCACGCACCTCGTAAACCCCGAACCGTGAGGTGCCACCGGATTCATCGACGCGCATCTTGTCGAGTGTGTTGCCGGTGAATCCGTGTACCGTCAGGCTGACGCCGACCTCGTTGTGCAGATGGTCGGCTATCGTCCGCGCCGCAGGGCCCGCCGCCGTAGCGCACGGCAGCAGTAGCGCGTGTTCTGATCTCGCTTCATCGACGGCCTGGAGAAACACGTCGTCGGAGCCCACTTTTCGGCTGAACCTGGCGTTCGTCACGCGGAGGATCCGCCAAGCGGGGTTCTCTGAATCGGGGCCCACCAGCACGTTGAAGATGGTGCCGCCGTGCGCTTGGATATATATCGGATCAGTCCATGGTGCGGGTCGGGGATCGTCGAACGTCGACGTCGGTGCGTATCCGGCTTCCTCGAGCTTGGGCTTGAGCAGATAGAACTCTCGGTCGCTGGTTCGATCGCGCATCCACGCCCAGCGTGCCATCCGAGTGATTTCCTTGGGCTCCCTCGGAAAATGCACACCGATCAGCCGTCCGTCGCTGCCGACCAAGGGCACGCTCAGCACGGCGCGTCGATCGACGGACACGCTGGCTCCAGTGTCGATGTCGATGCCGGATATTGTGTGAGCCCCCCGCAGATCCCCGCGGACGGACTCGGTGGCCACAGTGCGGAGTCCGTTTCCGGCCTCTCGAATGCGACCCGCGACCGTTTGCGCGAGTTCCTCGGAGAGGTGCTGCAGTTCCCGTACGACGACCTCGAATCCATACGAGAAGTCGCGGCTCACATCTCCGAATTCTCCTGCATCTCCAATCGTGGGACGGTCTTCTGTCCGCGTGGCTGGGTCGGTGGGGGCGAGGACCTCGATGCAGCTGGGGCACCGCTCGCAACCGCAGCCGGTCGTTCAGGGCGCAAGCATCTGGATGATCTCGTGGCATCGCTGAAGAAGGACGGCGGCACGACCGAGAAGAGCGACGTCCGGGGTCCGTGGGCTGCTCGGTCGTCGAAGTGGACCGTCGAGACGTTCTCGATAATCCTCGACTGCGCGATCGGACGGGAGCTGTTGTCGCACAACGTATCTCGTTTGACAAAATCGAGAGGGGGAATGAATGGGAGCCGAAGTCGTAAGCGCCGGCCGAAGTATTCAAGTTGCTCGTCGGCCTCGAAACGGATCGGGACGGGCACCTGCGGTGCCTGGCTCTGCCGGGCCTGTGTCATGTCGAGATGGGCGGATTGCGCTGGAGCGGCGTCGACTTCAAGAGCAGCAAGATCATCGCTGTGCACATCGGTCGGGCTCGTCACACCGGCGGGACCGTGATGCACGTGCGCACGGTGCCGCTTGTAGTGATCGCTGCCTGGTGGGGTCACGCGGCTGCGCGTGTGACGGCGAGGATCTACACCTATTCGCAGGACGATGCCCTGCGCGAGGCGGGCGCGGACTTTGGGCGAGGTTGTGTCATCTCGTGTCATCGACGCGAGCTGAGGTTGCGCACAACAAAGGCCCCCGACCATAAACGAGCTGGTCAGGGGCCTTTGTCGTGCGTGCCCTCGGCAGGATTCGAACCTGCGGCCTTCTGCTCCGGAGGCAGACGCTCTATCCCCTGAGCTACGAGGGCGGGATAGATCTCGGTCGGGGCCGGATGGCGGTCCGATCGGGCTGGGTCAGCCTATCGCATCGGTCGCCGTCCGCCAAAAAGTGCGTTGAACCGGGCGGTTTCGGGTTCAGCCAACCGGGATGGGGGTGGCGCCCCGCGCGGTGAGCATCCTTGTCATCAGGTCGGATTCGCCGCGCTGGGTCGTGGCCATGGTTTCGGCGAGGGCGGTGACCGCAGTGGTTTCGGCGTGCCGGGCGGCGAAGTCGATCATCGAGAGCCCGCCCTGATGGTGGCGCAGCATCAGCTGCAGGAACAGAGTGTCGAGGGTGGGGCCGGTGGCTTGGCGCAGCGCCGCCAGGTCGGCGGGAGTGGCCATGCCGGGCATGGCGGTCATCGGTCCGGACATCTCGTGGTCGGGGGAGCTCGCGCCGGAATGGACGTGACCGCCGGAGGGCTCGATCATCCAGCCCATGTACCCGTCCACGCTCTGTGCGGGTTTGCCCCACAGCTGCAGCCAGCCCTGCAGACGGCCGATCTGACTCTGCTGAGTGGTGAGGATGTCGTAGGCGAGCCGGCGTACGTCGTTATCGGTGGATCGGATCAGTGCCACGCCCGCCATCTCCACCGCCTGGGCGTGATGAGCCGACATGTCCTGGCTGAAGCCGACGTCGACGGGGCCGGGATCCGGCCCGGGCGAGTCGCTCAACGGAATACGCGCGAGCACGCCGACCGCGAAGCCGATGAGGATGGCGCCGATCGCGCCGAGGATCAACAACGCGGTCCGCTGGCGGCGGAACTGTCCGGCGAGACCGGGTATGGACTCGCCGGATTCCACGGCTCCGGTTTCGGTCGGCACTAGCGTCCCGCGCCCGGTGCGGGCGGGAGGGGCGCGGGTTGCGCAGGCGCCGGTGCCCCGGGCAGGCCGGGCAGGCCGGGAAGACCGGGCACGCCGGGCACACCCGGCAGACCGCCGGGCATACCGCCACCGAGTTCGGACGCGTCCGGCTGCAGGCCCTTGCCGTCCATCGGCACCGCGTCGGGTCCGGGCGGCGTCGGGTCGAACGGCGGCGGGTTGTCGGTGTCGAAGGCGATGGTCGAGCAGTCGGCGCCGACCTCGGGGTAGGAGTACGAGTTCAGCCGCAGCGCGGTGATGAATTGCCCGACTCGCTTGTCGTCGGGACTGTCCAACTTCAGCTGGTGGCCCCACGCCTGCAGCGCCACCGCGGAATCCTGGCCGGGGTAGGGCGACATCATCGTGTACGGCTTGCCGTCGACCTTCGCCTTCAACGTCGCGATCCCGTCGGCGTTCACCTTGTCGGGGTTGTAGGTGATCCAGACCGCGCCGTGCTCGAGCGAGTGCACCGCGTTCTCCACCCGGATCGGCTTGCCGTAGACCACGCCGGTGCAGGTCGCCCAGGACTGGTCATGGGGGCCGCCGAACGGCGGTGCCTGGTCGTAGGCCACCCGCTGGTTCGGGCCGATGTGCAGCCCCGCTGGGTACTCCTTCTTCACCACGCCCGCGATGTCGCTCGACGGGTCCTTCTTCTCCGCGCTGGGTGTGTACTTGTCGAGTTCGGCATGCTCGCGGTACTGGGGGACCAGGTTGTAAGCCAACCCGCCGATCAATGCGATGATTGCTACGGCCGCACCGATGGCCAGCCAGGGGATCTGGTGACTTTTCTTCGGAAGTTGCCCTTGTCTGCCCGTTTTGCGGGGAGTCGACAACTTCGCTGCGGACTTGGCCGCCTTGGCCGATTTGGCGCTGGGACTGCTCGGCATCGCTCGTTGTGCTCTTTCGACGTGGTGGATCCGCTGGCTGCGCAGTGCCCACTCACGGTGCACACCCGCTCAGACCATAGGATAGAGACTCGTGACTCCAGCTGACCTTGCAGATCTCCTTCACGCGACCGCGGCGAAGGTGCTTGTCGAACGTGGACTGGACCCTGCGGTTCTGCCCGGCGAGGTCACCGTGGAGCGTCCCCGTAACCCGGATCATGGCGACTATGCCACGAATGTCGCGATGCAGGTGGCCAAGCGCGCCGGTGTGAATCCGCGCGAGCTGGCGACCTGGCTCGCCGACGCGCTGTCCGATGCCGATGGCGTGTCGTCCGCCGAGGTTGCCGGGCCCGGCTTCCTGAACATCCGCCTGGCCGCCTCGGCGCAGGGCGCGATCCTCGAGCGGGTGCTCGGCGCGGGCGCCGCGTACGGCACCGCGGCGACGCTGCGGGACACCCGGATCAACCTGGAATTCGTCTCGGCCAACCCGACCGGTCCGGTGCACCTCGGTGGCACCCGTTGGGCCGCGGTAGGCGACGCGCTCGGCCGGATCCTGGTCGCGCAGGGCGCTGATGTGGTCCGCGAGTACTACTTCAACGATCACGGCGCACAGATCGATCGGTTCGCCGCCTCGCTGGCCGCCGCCGCGACAGGAGCGCCGACCCCGGAGAACGGGTACGCGGGCGTCTACATCGGCGAGATCGCCGAGCAGATCGTGGCCGCCCACCCCGACGTACTCAGCGAGCCGGAGGCCCAGCGCCTCGAGCTGTTCCGGGCCGAGGGCGTCGAGCTGATGTTCGGGCACATCAAGAAGTCGCTGCACGAGTTCGGCACCGACTTCGACGTGTACTTCAACGAGAGCTCGCTGTTCGCGTCCGGCGCGGTCGAGCAGGCCGTGGCGAAGCTGAAGGACTCCGGCGACCTGTACGAGAAGGACGGCGCCTGGTGGATCGCCAGTTCGGAGTACGGCGACGACCAGGACCGGGTGGTCATCAAGAGCGACGGCAAGGCCGCCTACATCGCGGGTGACATCGCCTACTTTCAGAACAAGCGGGCGCGCGGCTTCGATCTGTGCATCTACATGCTCGGCGCCGACCACCACGGTTACATCGGCAGGCTGAAGGCCGCCGCCGCGGCGTTCGGTGACAACCCGGACACCGTCGAGGTGTTGATCGGGCAGATGGTGAACCTGCTGAGGGACGGCGTCGCGGTCAAGATGAGCAAACGCGCCGGCACCGTGGTGACGCTCGACGACCTGGTCGAGGCGATCGGCGTCGACGCGGCCCGGTACTCGCTGGTGCGCTCGTCGGTGAACTCGAGTATCGACATCGACCTGAACCTGTGGGCCAGTCAGAGCAATGAGAATCCGGTCTACTACGTCCAATACGCGCACGCGCGCACCGCGTCCATCGCACGCAACGCCGCCGAGTTCGAATACGACGCGGTGACGCCGGATCTCGCGCTGTTGACGGCCGACGAGGAGGGCGAACTGATCCGCACCCTCGGCGAGTACCCGCGCGTCGTGGCCAGCGCCGCGAGCCTGCGTGAGCCGCACCGGGTGGCCCGCTACCTGGAGGAACTGGCAGGCGCCTACCACCGATTCCAGACCAACAAGAATCTGCGTGTCCTTCCGCTGGGCGAAGAGCCCGTCGCACCGATGAACGCCGCCCGGCTGGTACTGGTCAACGCCACGCGTCAGGTCCTGGCCAATGGGCTCGGCCTGCTCGGTGTCAGTGCGCCGGAGCGGATGTGAACGGGCCGACGATGTTTCGGTCGACCAGTGTGAGGAAGGAAGCGCTAGTGCGCGAGTGCAGCGAGCGAATCATGGACCGGACTCCCGGCGTGGTCGTGCCGGAGCCGACTGTCAGCGAGGCGCGGGCATGAGCGCGCACCCCGCCGGCCCTCGGCATGCCGAGATCCCACACGCGCCGAATCTGCCGGAGCGTCCGAGCGACTCGAAGCAGATGATCGACCTACCCGCGAATGTGTGGCCGCGCAACGCCTCGCGCGCCGCCGACGGCGTGGTCCGACTCGCCGGGGTGCCGGTATCCGACCTGGCCGCCGAGTACGGCACGCCGCTGTTCGTGGTCGACGAGGACGATTTTCGATCCCGCTGCCGCGACATGGTCCGTGCCTTCGGTGCCGACACGCGAGTCCATTACGCGTCCAAGGCCTTCCTGTGCGGTGAGATCGCCCGCTGGATCCGCGATGAAGGCCTATCGCTCGACGTGTGCTCCGGCGGAGAACTCGCCGTTGCGTTGCACGCGGGCTTTCCGGCTGAGCGAATCGCCTTGCACGGCAACAATAAATCGGTAGCCGAACTGGAATCCGCGGTGTCCGCCGGTGTCGGCCACGTCGTGGTCGACTCGCTGATCGAGATCGAGCGCCTGGAAGCCATCGCCGGTCGATCAGGTGTGGTGCAGGACGTACTGGTCCGGGTCACGGTCGGCGTGGAGGCTCATACACACGAATATATTTCGACCGCACACGAGGACCAGAAGTTCGGCTTCTCGATCGCGGGCGGCGATGCGATGGAGGCGATCGCGCGCGTATTCGACGCCGACAACCTGCGTCTGGTCGGTCTGCACAGCCACATCGGCTCGCAGATCTTCGAGATCGACGGCTTCGAGATCGCCGCGCACCGTATGCTCGGCCTGCTGCGCGAGGCCATCGACAAATTCGGCGTCGAGCGGACCGCGCGGATCGCCACGCTGGACCTCGGCGGCGGACTCGGGATTTCCTATCTACCATCGGACAATCCGCCACCGCTGGACGAGTTCGCCGCGAAACTGCGCAAGCTGGTCGCGGCGGAAGCGCGGCGTGCGGGTCTGCCGGAGCCGATAGTCGCGGTGGAGCCCGGTCGTGCCATCGCGGGACCGGGAACGGTGACGCTGTACGAGGTGGGTACCACCAAGGACGTGTCGCTGGACGGCGGTCTGCGCCGGCGCTACGTGAGTGTCGACGGCGGCATGAGTGACAATATCCGTCCCGCGCTGTATCAGGCGGACTACGACTGTCGGCTGGTGTCTCGGTCATCGGAGGCCGCGCCGGTGGTCGCGCGTGTCGTGGGAAAGCACTGCGAGAGTGGCGATATCGTCATTCGCGATACCTGGATGCCCGCTGATGTCGGTCCCGGCGACTTGATCGCCGTCGCGGCCACCGGCGCGTACTGCTATTCGATGTCCAGCCGATACAACCAGCTGACCCGTCCCGCCGTGGTCGCCGTGCGTGACGGTCGGCCGCGACTCATCCTGCGCCGGGAGACGGTCGCGGACTTGCTCAGCTTGGAGGTGGAATCGTGACGGTGAACGCGAAGAACGGTGTCTGGGGGGCCGATCGTCCGATCGGCGTCGCGGTGCTCGGTATGGGCAATGTCGGCACCGAGGTGGTGCGCATCCTGCGTGACCACGCCGCGGACCTACGTTCCCGCGTGGGCGCCCCGGTGGTGCTGCGCGGTGTCGCGGTGCGCAACCTGGACACCGACCGCGGCATCCCCGCGGAACTGTTGACCACCGACGCGGATGCTCTCGTCGCCCGCGACGATGTCGACCTGGTTGTCGAGGTGATCGGCGGCATCGATCCGCCGCGCCGGCTGATCCTGGCCGCGCTGAACGCCGGCAAATCGGTGGTGACCGCCAACAAGGCGCTGCTCGCCGATTACACCGGCGAACTCGCCGCGGCCGCCGAGCGCAGCAGGGCCGACTTGTACTTCGAGGCCGCTGTCGCGGGCGCCATTCCCGTGGTGCGCCCGCTGATCCAGTCCCTGGCCGGTGACCGGGTGAACCGGGTCGTCGGCATCGTCAACGGCACCACCAACTTCATCCTCTCCGCGATGGACGAGACCGGCGCCGACTACTCGGCCACGCTGGCCGAGGCCACCCGCCTCGGTTACGCGGAGGCCGATCCGACAGCCGACGTGGAGGGCTACGACGCCGCGGCCAAGGCGGCGATCCTGGCATCGCTGGCGTTCCATACCCGGGTCACCGCAGCCGACGTGTTCCGCGAGGGCATCTCGCAGATCTCCGCGGAGGACTTGGAGACCGCCTCGGCGCTGGACTGCACGGTGAAGCTGTTGGCGATCTGCGAGCGTGTCGACGCGGGTCCCGGCGAGCCGGGCCCGGAGGACGGCGGCAAGGAGCGCATCTCGGTGCGCGTCTACCCGGCCCTCATCCCGCGTAAACACCCACTGGCCGCGGTGAACGGCGCCTTCAACGCGGTCGTCGTCGAGGCGGACAACGCCGGACGGCTGATGTTCTACGGGCAGGGCGCGGGTGGCGCGCCGACCGCCTCCGCGGTGCTCGGCGATCTGGTGATGGCAGCCCGCAACAAGTTCTACGGTGGCCGCGCGCCGGGCGAATCGGTTTATGCTGAGCTACCGATCGCGCCGATCGGCGATACGCCCACCCGTTATCACGTGAACCTGCAGGTCGAGGACCGTCCTGGGGTCCTGGCGAAGGTAGCGGGCGAATTCGCCAAACACGAGGTGAGCATCTCGACCGTCCGTCAAGAAGGGCACGGCACGGGAGCGCGCCTGGTCGTGGTGACCCACCACGCCGTGGAATCGGCGCTCGCGGACACCGTGGCCGCTCTGGCGGAAATGGCATCCGTCACATCCGTGACCAGCGTTCTGAGATTGGAAGGCACCGAAGAATGAGCACAGTGTCGCGCAGCGACGCCATGAGGGGCGGTGTCCGGGAGACGGGTGAGCGTACGGCTGGCGTCGCGCCGCAGGTAGGAGTGCACTCCCGCTGGCCGGGCCTGATCGCGGCCTATCGCGACCGGCTCGCCGGCGCGGCGGACTGGGAGCCGGTCACCCTGTACGAGGGCGGCACGCCGCTGGTGCCCGCGCCGCACCTGTCCGAGCTGACCGGGTGCGAGGTGTATCTGAAGGTCGAGGGCTTGAACCCGACCGGCTCGTTCAAGGACCGCGGCATGACCATGGCGATGACCGACGCCAAGTATCGCGGGCAGCGCGCAGTCTTGTGCGCGTCCACCGGCAACACCTCGGCATCGGCCGCGGCGTATGCCACTCGTGCGGGGATGAGCTGCGCCGTGCTGATCCCGCAGGGCAAGATCGCGATGGGCAAGCTGGCCCAGGCCGTCATGCTCGGCGCGAAGATCATCCAAATACAGGGCAATTTCGATGACTGTCTGGAGCTCGCGCGCAAGGTCACCGCGGACTTCCCCAGCATCGGCCTGGTGAACTCGGTGAACCCGGCACGCATCGAGGGCCAGAAGACCGCGTCCTTCGAGATCTGCGACGTGCTCGGCAAGGCGCCGGACGTGCACGCGCTTCCGGTCGGAAACGCGGGCAACATCACCGCGTACTGGCGTGGCTACCGCGAGTACTACGCCGACGGCGTCACCACCCAATTGCCGCGCATGCTCGGTGTGCAGGCGGCCGGTGCCGCGCCACTGGTGAACGGCGCTCCGGTGAAGGACCCGGAAACCATCGCGACGGCTATCCGGATCGGCGCGCCCGCGTCCTGGAACGGCGCGGTGGAGGCCAAGCAGCAGTCCGGCGGCGCGTTCCGCGCCGCCACCGACGAAGAGATCCTCGCGGCCTACCACCTGGTCGCGGCCACCGAGGGCGTGTTCGTCGAGCCCGCGTCGGCCGCCAGCGTGGCGGGCGTGCTCGCCGCACGCAAGGAAGGCTGGCTGGATTCCGGTCTCACCGTGGTGTGCACCGTGACCGGTAACGGACTCAAGGATCCGGATACCGCGTTGTCGGGAATGCCGCAGGTGCAAGCGATTTCGGTAGACCCGGTCGCGGTGGCCGCCGAACTGGAGTTGACCTGAGTTGAATTCGCGCGACAGTCAGCTGATGAGCGCTACGCTGCCCGCCGGTCTCACTGTGACCGCGCGGGTCCCCGCGTCCAGCGCGAACCTCGGTCCCGGGTTCGATTCGCTGGGTGTGGCATTGGGGATCTACGACGAGATCGAGGTGCGCACAACCGATTCCGGGCTCGCTATTCGGGTCGAGGGCGAGAGCGCCGACGATGTGCCATGGGGCCCTTCGCATCTCGTGGTCCGCGCGATCGAACGCGGTCTGGAGGCCGCCGGGGTGTGGGCCGATGGTCTCGATGTGGTGTGCCGCAACGTGATTCCACACTCTCGTGGCCTGGGTTCGTCGGCTTCCGCGGTGGTCGGCGGCCTGGCCGCGGGGTGCGCTCTCGCGGCGAAACTGGACCCGGAACTGGCCCTCTCGGCCGATCGATTGGTGCAGCTCGCCTCGGAGTTCGAGGGTCACCCGGACAACGCGGCGGCCAGCGTCCTCGGTGGGATCGTGGTGTCCTGGACCGAGTCGGATCGCGCCGCGGACCGCGGGAGCGAGGGTGCTCCGGTGGCCGAGTACCAGGGCCGTGTCTACCGTGCCGTCCGCCTCGAGCCGCATCCCGCGTTGCGTCCGGTCGTGCTGATCCCGGAGGAGCGCTCATCCACCGCGCACACTCGTGGCCTGTTGCCCGAGGTCGTGCCGCACGGCGACGCCGCGTTCAACGTCAGCCGCGCCGCGCTCGCGGTGGTGGCGCTGACCCAGCGCCCCGACCTACTGATGCCCGCTACCGCCGACCGCCTGCATCAGGCCCAGCGGGCTCCGGCGCTACCCCTGACCACCACCTGGATCGCCCGCCTGCGGGCGGCGGGGATCGCCGCGACCGTTTCCGGCGCGGGTCCGACCGTGCTGGTCCTCGGTACCAGCGAATTCCCTGCAGAACTGCGCGAACTCGCGGCCGCGGAAGGGCTGCGCGTGGTCGAGCCCGGACTCGCCGAGGGCGTCCAGGTCGACTGACGGCGCGTCCGCCTTGCCGATATTCGCAATGGGCAGCTATCCTGAGCGGGTCCGTACATCGTGCGCAATCAGACGCCGGTGCTTCATCAGGGCAATCGCTCCAGCAGGCTCCAGGCTCGAGCCTCCAGGCCATGGGGGTGCTGCGTAGCTGCGCAACTGGAATGATCTCTCCCCACCTTTTCACCATTGGTGGAGAAGCCGCCGGTCCGGCGGGGCAGGTGATACGGCACAGAGCGCCCGGACGGACGCATCCGAGTCCGGCAGAATGCCCGGGCTGCGGGACGAACCCTCGAAACAGCACACGGCAATCGAGGGAAGGAAAGGATATCCGTGACAGATACGGACCTGCTCGCGACACCCGGGGTGGAATCCAACCCGACGGGCGACCGCGAAAGTGAATCCGGACAGATTTCGACAATGAGCGAAAAAACCGACGTCGCACGATCGGGGCTGACTGGAATGTTGTTGCCGCAGTTGCGCGCGCTGGCGGGGGAGCTCGGTATCCGAGGAACCTCCGGAATGCGCAAGGGCGATTTGATCGCCGCTATCAAGGAAAACCAAGCCGGAAAACCGGCGAAGGCGGAAAAGCCCGCCAAGGGCGAGGTCGTGTCCACGGTTACCGCCACCAACGATGCCCCCGCCCCGTCGGCGGCTCCCAAGTCGGCGTCGGCCAAGGCCGAGCAGGTGACCCTCGACGTGACGTCCTCGGCTGCGGCCGGGGGTAGCGCGGCTTCCGCACCGGCGAAGGCGACTCCCGCCGAGTCCGCGCCTGCGGCCACGACCGCGAACGCCACCGACCAGGCGTCTGCCGCAACCGACACCGCCGAGGATTCCGGCCGCGAGGGCGGCCAGCGTGGTCGCGGTCGGCAGCGTCGTGGGCGTGACCAGGCGCGATCCGGCGGCGAGACCGCGACGGTCGAGACGCGTGGTGACGAGTCGAAGCAGGACGCCGAACAGGGCGGCGAGCGCCGTCGGGAACGCAACCAGGGCGACCGCGGTCAGGGTGAGCGCAACCAGAACCAGAACGGCAATCGTGGCGGGGAAGGTCGTGGCGGGGAAGGTCGTGGCGGGGACAGCCGTGGCGGCGATGGTCGTGGTGGCGATGGTCGTGGCGGGGACAGCCGTGGCGGCGACGAGGAAGAGGGCGGTCGCGGTCGTCGCGGACGCCGTTTCCGTGAGCGTCGTCGTGGCCGTGATCGCGAGGGCGGCGGCGGTGGCGGCGAAGCCCGCGATCTGGAGATCCGTGACGATGACGTGCTGCAGCCGGTCGCGGGAATCCTCGACGTGCTGGACAACTACGCTTTCGTCCGCACCTCGGGTTACCTGGCCGGACCGAACGACGTCTACGTGTCGATGAACCTGGTGCGGAAGAACGGGCTGCGCCGCGGTGACGCGATCACCGGCGCGGTGCGCGCGCCGCGCGATGGTGAGCAGAGCAACCAGCGACAGAAGTTCGATCCGTTGGTGCGGCTGGACACGGTCAACGGCGGCGATGTCGAGGCGGCCAAGCGTCGTCCCGATTTCAACAAGTTGACCCCCCTGTACCCGAACCAGCGCCTTCGTCTCGAGACCCAGCAGAACAAGCTGACCACCCGGGTGATCGACCTGATCATGCCGATCGGTAAGGGCCAGCGGGCGCTGATCGTTTCGCCGCCCAAGGCGGGTAAGACGACGATCATGCAGGACATCGCGAATGCGATCGCGACCAACGACCCCGAGTGCTATCTCATGGTCGTCCTGGTGGACGAGCGTCCGGAAGAGGTCACCGACATGCAGCGCTCGGTGAAGGGTGAGGTCATCGCCTCGACCTTCGACCGTCCGCCGTCGGACCACACCTCGGTCGCCGAACTCGCCATCGAGCGTGCCAAGCGCCTGGTCGAGATGGGCAAAGATGTTGTGGTGCTGCTCGACTCGATCACTCGCCTGGGTCGCGCGTACAACAACTCCTCGCCCGCTTCGGGCCGAATCCTCTCCGGTGGTGTCGATTCCACTGCCCTGTACCCGCCCAAGCGGTTCCTCGGCGCGGCACGCAATATCGAGAACGGCGGCTCGCTGACGATCATCGCTACCGCGATGGTGGAGACCGGCTCGACCGGTGACACGGTGATCTTCGAGGAGTTCAAGGGAACCGGCAACGCGGAGCTCAAACTGGACCGCAAGATCGCGGAGCGGCGGGTATTCCCCGCGGTGGACGTCAATCCGTCCGGTACCCGTAAAGACGAGCTACTGCTCAGCCCCGACGAGGCCGCGGTGCTGCACAAACTGCGCCGAGTACTGTCGGGTCTGGACTCGCACCAGGCCATCGATCTGTTGATCGACCGGCTCAAGAAGTCCAAGAACAACCTCGAGTTCCTGATGCAGGTGAGCAAGACCGCGCCAGGCGCGCTCGACGAGTAGATTCGCGAGTTGCTTCGCCGAAAGGGCCCCGCGCAGGCGGGGCCCTTTCGGCGTCTGCGGGCTGAAGAACATGCTGCCGATCACGGCCGCGCAGCCGATCAGGAACCCGATGATCACAGTGCAGTTCGAGACCGCGGAGCCGGCGACCGCTTGCACAGGTACCGCGCTCGCGGGCATGGCGGCGCCGGTGGATTCCGGGTGCGCACTCCACCCCACCGCGACAGCGAGAATCAGTAGCACGTACGTCGCGGTCGCGATTCGAGTGATCACAGTGTTCTCCTTTGTGTCGTTCTCCTTTGTGTCCAGGCACGCCGGTGTCGGCCACACCCAGCCAGGGCGGTGCACGCAGCAGTGCACCTCCCCGAGCGGCGGACTGCCCACTCTCAGGGTTCCTGAGCCGACGTCGATTGGCGTGCCCGAAATTCCGGGGGCGGCGAACAGAGGGAGTGTCCGGGCGGGAACAAACCACGCGCCAGGGGCGTTTTGGGAGCGTAACGGCGGTTCTGGCATACTGAACGGTCGTTGCGTCTGCTCAGCTGAGCAGACCTCCCGCCTAGTCGGTTCCGGTTCACGTTCTCGCGATATCGCGCGAGCGACCCGGCGACCACAATTGAGAGGACATCCATGAAGGCAGGAATTCACCCGACGTATGTCGACACCACGGTCGTCTGTGGTTGCGGCAACACCTTCCAGACTCGCAGCACCAAGGAGTCCGGACACATCACGGTCGAGGTCTGCTCGCAGTGCCACCCGTTCTACACCGGCAAGCAGAAGATCCTCGACACCGGTGGTCGCGTGGCTCGCTTCGAGGCGCGCTACGGCAAGCGTGCCGGCAAGAAAGCCGACGCCAAGTAGCTTCCTCGCCGACGCCCGGTCCTGCAGCGCAGGCCGGGCGTCGGTGTTTTGTATGGACAGGTACCAGGAGAAGGAAGCACCGTGACGCAACCGTCCGCCATCGACGACATTCTGGCCGAGTACGCCGGCCTGGAGATGCAGTTGGCCGATCCGTCGCTGCACAACGATGCGGGCGCCGCACGTCGGGTCGGCAAGCGCTTCGCCGAGCTGGCGCCGATCATGTCCACCTACAACAAACTCGCCGCGGCCCGTGACGATCTGTCCGCCGCGCGGGAACTCGCCGCCGACGATTCCGCTTTCGCCGCCGAGGTCCCCGATTTGGCGCGTCAGGTCGACGAGTTGGAGCAGATACTCGCCGACCTGCTCGCCCCGCGGGATCCGCACGACGGCGACGACGTCGTGCTCGAAGTGAAGTCCGGCGAGGGCGGCGAGGAATCCGCGCTGTTCGCCTCCGACCTGGCCCGGATGTATGTGCGCTATGCCGAGCGGCGCGGCTGGAAGGTCGAGATTCTCGATGTCGCCCTGTCCGACCTGGGTGGATACAAAGAGGCGACGCTGTCGATCAAGAGTCGCGACGCCGCCCGCGACGGCGTGTGGTCGAGGTTCAAATTCGAAGGCGGCGTGCACCGGGTGCAGCGTGTCCCGGTGACCGAATCGCAGGGCCGCATCCATACCTCGGCCGCGGGCGTACTCATCTACCCAGAGCCCGACGAGGTCGCCGAGGTGCAGATCGACGAGTCCGATCTGCGCATCGATGTCTACCGTTCCTCCGGCAAAGGCGGCCAGGGTGTCAACACCACGGACTCCGCGGTGCGCATCACCCATCTGCCCACCGGCATCGTGGTGACCTGTCAGAACGAACGCTCCCAACTCCAGAACAAGGCCCGTGCCATGCAGGTGCTCGCGGCCAGGTTGCAGGCGCTCGCCGAGGAACAGGCAGACCAGGAGGCCGCGGCGGGCCGGGCCAGCCAGATCCGCACCGTGGACCGCTCCGAGCGGATCCGCACCTACAACTTCCCGGAGAATCGGATCACCGATCACCGGATCGGCTTCAAGGCGCACAACCTGGACGCCGTGCTCGACGGCGATCTGGACGCGCTGCTGGACGCCCTGGGGAAAGCGGATCGCGAAGCCCGCATGGCGGCGGAATAACCGGGTTTCGGGCAGAGTCGGTGCCATGTCCATGACCCGAGTCGCACTGCGCCCCGCCATCAATGACGCTGTCGAGACATTGACTACGGCGGGGGTGCACAGTCCACGGGCCGACGCCGAGCATTTGGCGGCGCATGTGCTCGGCGTCGAACGCACCAGACTCGCGCTGACCCCGCTCGTGACGTCCGACGAGCTGGCCGAGTACCGCGATCTGGTCGCTCGCCGTGCGCAGCGTATTCCGTTGCAGCACTTGACCGGAACGGCCGCGATGGGCCGGATAGATCTCGCGGTCGGCCCCGGTGTCTTCGTGCCGCGTCCGGAAACCGAGCTGGTGTTCGCGTGGGGGCTTGCACAGCTGGAGGCATTGCCGCACGACCATGCCCCGATCGTGGTCGATCTGTGCACCGGGTCGGGAGCGCTCGCGCTGGCCATCGTGCACGCGCGTCCCGACGCCGACGTGCACGCGATCGAACTCGATCCGGCTGCGCTGGCATGGGCTCGGCGTAACGCCGACGACCGCATCGCGGCCGGCGACACCCCGATCACGCTCCATGCCGACGATGCCACCGATCCCGAACTGCTCACCGACCTGAACGGTCGGGTGGACGTGCTGGTTTCCAATCCGCCCTACGTCCCGAAGGACGCTGTGCTCGACCCCGAAGTGGCCGAGCACGACCCGCGCATCGCCCTGTTCGGCGGTCCGGACGGGCTGGACGTCATCCGCGCGATGATCCCGAACATCGCTCGCCTGCTGCGCCCCGGCGGCCATGTCGCGATCGAGCACGACGACTCCAACGGCTCGGATCTGGCCGCTCTCTTGACCGGATACGGCGCTTTCGCCGACATCGTCGAGCACCCGGATCTCGCGGGTAAACCTCGCTTCGTCGCTGCCACCCGCACCTGAGGTCACCGCACTATTACGGCCTGGATTCTCGGCAAGGCGGTACACCATGCCAGGATGGGTGCCGTGAGTACCGTCTACGACTGCGCGGATTCCGACTCTCGCGCTGCCGGACTGTCTGCAGCCACCAGCGCCCTGAAATCCGGGCGTCTGGTCGTGTTGCCCACCGACACCCTGTACGGCCTGGGCGCCGACGCCTTCGACGCCACCGCGGTCGGGTCGTTACTCGCGGCCAAACGCCGTGGCAGAGACATGCCGGTGCCGGTACTGGTCGGTTCCTGGCACACCATCGACGGCCTGGTTTTCTCGGTACGCCCACAGGCGCGTGAGCTGATTCGTGCGTTTTGGCCCGGTGGCCTGAGTCTTGTTGTGCAGCAAGCTCCTTCGCTGGCGTGGGATCTCGGGGACACGCGCGGGACGGTGATGTTGCGGATGCCGCTGCACCCGGTCGCGCTGGAGCTGTTGCGCGAGGTCGGTCCGCTCGCGGTGTCCAGCGCCAACGTCTCGGGACAGGCGCCGGCACGGACCGCGACCGAGGCTCGCGACCAGCTCGGTGAGCTGGTCGGCGTCTACCTCGACGGCGGCCCCGCCGAGCACGCCGTCGCCTCGACCATTGTCGATCTGACCGCCGACCAGCCGCGGATTCTGCGCGAGGGCGCGGTCTCGGTCGCCGACATCGCGGAGGTGCTCGGCATGTCGCCGGAGGCATTGACCGGTCCTGCGACCCAGCAGCGGCTCGGATGAACGGGCGCAACCGCGGATGATGGGTTCGAGCGCTGTTGTTCCGCTGCGTGAGCTGTTGGTCGTGCTTCTCATCTCCTCGGTGGTGACGTTCCTGGCCACCGGCGGGGTGCGGGTACTGGCGATCGGTTTCGGCGCGGTCGCGGTGCCGCGCGATCGGGACGTGCACGTCAAACCGATTCCTCGAATGGGCGGCGTCGGGATGTATATCGGGGTGGCCGCGGCGGTGCTGTTCGCCCATCAGCTGCCGGCCCTACGCAGCGGGTTCGACTACAAGCCGAACATCCCGATCGCGGTGCTGGTCGCGAGCACGCTGATCGTGCTCGTCGGCATCGTCGACGATCGTTGGGGGCTCGATGCGCTGACGAAGTTCGCCGGGCAGGTGACGGCGGCGGGCGTGATGGCGGTGATGGGACTGGGCTGGTATGTCGTCTACAACCCGTTCAGCAACACCACGGTGGTGTTGGACGGATTGCAGGGTGGGCTTGTCACGGTCGCGGTGACGGTCACCTTGGTCAACGCCATGAATTTCGTCGACGGGCTGGACGGTCTCGCGGCGGGTCTCGGAGTGATCGCGGCGCTCGCGGTGTTCGCCTTCTGCCTCGGATTGATGAACGAGCAGGGCGGTTCGGTCGACACCTACCCTCCTGCGCTGCTCGCCGCGGCGCTCGCGGGCGCCTGCCTCGGATTTCTGCCGCACAATTTCCAGCCGGCCCGGATATTCATGGGCGACTCCGGCTCGATGTTGATCGGCCTGATGCTTGCCGCGGTGTCGACCGGCGCTTCCGGCAGAATCCCGTTGCAGGGCTACGGTCCGCGTGACATCGTCGGTCTGCTGTCGCCGCTGCTGCTGGTCGGTGCGGTGATGTTCATTCCGGTGCTCGATCTGCTGCTGGCCATTGTGCGCCGGGTGCGCGCAGGGGTGAGTTTCTCGACTCCGGACAAAATGCACTTGCATCACCGCTTGTTGCAGATCGGACATTCACACCGTCGCGTCGTGCTGCTGATCTATTTGTGGGTCGGGGTATTGGCGTTCGGTGCGGTGGGCACCTCGCTGATGGACCGTAGGCTGGTTGTCCTGCTGATGGCGGGCGGGTTGGTCTTCGCCTTGGTGATCACCGCGATTCCGGGGCTGCGTCGTGGGGAGCCGGCGGGCGGCCGGACGCCGTCCGGGTAAAGTCGGCGGCCGTGAGCCCTACTCCCACCCCCGTCCCCGGTCCCGACGCGCCGCTGCGAGCGGCCCTGCGCTACGGCCTGATCGGACTGGGCGTGCTGGTGGTCCTGGCTGTGGCGCTCGGCGCAGTGGTTTCGGGGATGCCCGGGGTGTGGGGCGCCCTACTCGGCGCCGCGATCGGCGGCGGGTTCATCCTCACCACCGCCGCTGTCGTCTTGTTCGGCGCGAAACTTCCGCCGAGCACCGCCGGTCTGGTCATGCTGGTCAGTTGGGTCGGCAAGATGCTGGTCGCGCTGGTGGTCGTCGCGATCCTGATGCGGTTCGCGTTCTACGACCGGGTCGTGCTGTTCCTCACGGTGGTCGGGGCTTTGGTGATCGTGCTCGGTGCGGAGACATACGGAGTCCTGCGTCAGAAGGTTCCGTACGTGACAACCACCGAGACCGGGCGCGCGTCGGATACCGGCGAGTAGCGACCCCACCCACCTACACGCTGTCGTAGATAGGTTGGTAAAGTCTTGGTAAGCAGGCAACCAAGCGAGGGGGATCGTCCAGATCCTTCTCGAGGGTCGCTATGCTTACTGCCGTGCCGGGCTCCGAGGGGTTCCGGTTCTGCATGTCGACGATGTCGCCGACACACGTACAGACGCCTGGTGGAACCCAACCGCCGCACAGCTGCTGACGAATTTCGAGCCGACCTGAGTCGACCCAAATTGATCGTCAATGTCCGATCGAACCGCGGGAATGACCGTTACCCGCGGCCCGAACACGGGAGAGAACGCTGAGCGTCACCACTCTGGCGGGCGAGTTCCACGCGCCGTCGCTTACCGACTTCTTCCCTCCAGCTGTGCTGTTCGAGGGAACGCCGTTCGAACTCGATCGCTTGATGCTGATCCGCATCGTCATGACGGCGGTCCTGGTCCTGGTCATGGTGTTGGCCTTCCGTTCACCCAAGATCGTTCCGCGCGGTCTGCAGAATGTCGCCGAAACCGGCCTGGTCTTTGTCAAGGAGCAGATCTGCGAGGAGGTATTGGGCAAGGAAACGGGCCGCAAGTTCCTCCCGCTGATCGCGTCGATCTTCTTCACGGTCCTTTTTCTGAACTTCTCCGGCGTCATCCCGGGGTTGAACATCTCGTCGAATGCCCGAATCGGCATGCCGCTGGTGCTCGCCGTCATCGCGTACCTGGCGTTCAATTACGTCGGTATCCGCAAGTACGGATTCCTCACCTACATGCGCAGCAGCATCGTCGTTCCGAATGTTCCCCCCGCACTGCACGTATTGCTGATTCCGATCGAGTTCGTCTCGACCTTCATCCTGCGCCCGTTCACGCTGACCGTCCGACTCATGGCGAACATGCTCGCCGGGCACATCATGCTGGTGCTGTTCTTCAGCGCGACCTGGTTCTTCCTCTTCGACGCCGCCGCATGGATGAAGGTGTTCTCGCCGTTCTCGCTGCTCGCGGGGCTCGGATTCACGCTGTTCGAGCTGTTGGTCATCTTCCTGCAGGCCTATGTGTTTGCGCTGCTGACCGCCGTCTACATCGGACTCGCGCAGCACGCGGACGATCACTGACCTGACCGACACAACTACCGGAAAACTGCTACACCTCGCCGACCGGCGGGTGAGCAACAGAAAGGGAATGGAAGACTCATGAGCCTCGCTTACCTGGCCCAGGAAGCCGCGACGACCCCCGACAAGTTCAAGGGTTTCGGTGCCATCGGCTACGGTCTCGCCGCGATCGGCCCCGGTATCGGCGTCGGCATCGTCGTCGGGAAGGCGATCGAGGGCATCGCTCGTCAGCCTGAGCTGCAGGGCACGATCCGGACCAACATGTTCCTCGGTATCGCGTTCACCGAGGCGCTCGCCCTGATCGGCCTCGTCGCCGGCTTCATTTTCTGATTCCGATGTACGAGTCGGTTTTGCTCGCGGCGGAGGGAGAGGAAGTGAATCCTCTCATCCCCGAAACGTATGACATCGTCTGGTCGGTCGTCTGCGTCGTCATCATCGGGATCCTGTTCTACAAGTACGTGATCCCGCGCCTGATGAAGACGCTCGATGAGCGTTCCGACAAGATCGAGGGCGGCATTGCTCGCGCCGAGGCCGCGCAGGAAGAAGCTCAGCTCACCCTGCAGCAGTACCAGCAGCAGCTCGCCGAGGCCCGGCTCGAGGCCGCACGCATCCGAGAGGACGCACGCACCCAGGGCCAGGAAATCCTCGCGCAGATGCGCACGGACGCCCAGGCCGAGGCCGACCGCATCGTCGCGGCGGGCCACACCCAGCTGGAAGCCCAGCGCCAGCAGATCCTGACCGAGCTGCGCTCCGAGGTCGGCCGCACGGCCGTCGATCTGGCCGAAAAGATTATCGGACAGTCGGTTTCGGACGAAGCCAAGCAGGCGGCATCGATCGAGCGGTTCCTGACCGAACTCGACGAGACCGATGCGGGCATCGGGGTCGGAAGGTAACCATGTCTGAACGGGTCAGCGGCCGGAGGCGGCAGCGGAGCATAACTACGCAGGCCGCCCCGGTCAGGCAGGGGCCAACACAGTGAAAGTGAGAAGCATGTACGCAGCGAGCCGCGAGGCCGGCTCCCGGTCGCGGGAGGCGCTTCGGGCCGCTCTGACCGGAAGCGACAGTGTTGCGGCCACGACGGGGTCGGAACTGTTCGCCGTTGTCGCCGTGCTGGACGACCAGCGTTCGCTGCGTGTGGCGCTCGCGGACGTGTCGGTGCCGGGTTCTGCCCGTGCGGAGCTCAGCGAGCGGGTCTTCGGCGGCAAGGTCAGCGCTGCCACGCTGGCGGTGCTGACCACCGCGGTGGCCCAGGACTGGTCGCGCACCCCCGACCTGGTCGAGATCTTGGTGCTACTCGGCCAGGAGGCGTTGCTGGAATCGGCGGCCGTCAGCGGACGGCTCGACGCGGTCGAGGACGAGCTGTTCCGGCTCGGCCGGATCATCAGCGACAACCCCGAGTTGGAGCAGGCACTGTCGGATCGGGCCAAGGCGGCCGCGGCGAAACGCGATCTCATCGCCCGCCTGCTGACGGGCAAGACGGAGCCCATCACCCTGACCCTGGCGGAGCAGGTGGTGACCAGGCAGCAGTCGAGCATCGGCGCCGCCTTCGACGAGCTGGCCGACCTGGCCGCGGGTCGTCGCGATCAGATCGTCGCGCATGTGCGCGCCGCGATCGCGCTCACCCAGCAGCAGCGCAACCGGCTGGCCACCTCGCTGCAGCGTATTTACGGCAGGGCGACCACGGTGCACATCCAGGTCGACCCGAGTTTGCTGAGCGGACTCGTCGTACGCGTCGGGGACGATGTGATCGACGGCAGCGCAATCGGCCGACTGGAAAAGCTGCGCCGGGCCCTGACCTAGCGCGCTAACACCACCCCCGACATTCCAGACCCAGACAGCGAGAGCAGGAAGAACATGGCGGAGCTGACGATCTCCTCCGACGAGATCCGTAGCGCGATCGAGAGCTACACCCAGAGCTACACCCCCGAGACCTCCATCGAAGAAGTCGGTGTGGTCACCGACACCAGCGACGGCATCGCGCACGTCAGCGGTCTGCCGTCGGCGATGGCCAACGAGCTGCTCGAGTTCCCGGGTGGCGTGCTCGGCGTCGCGCTGAACCTCGAGGACCGCGCGATCGGTGCGGTCATCCTCGGTGAGTTCGCCGAGATCGAGGAGGGTCAGCAGGTCCGCCGGACCGGTGACGTGCTCTCGGTGCCGGTCGGCGACAAGTTCCTCGGCCGCGTCGTGAACCCGCTCGGCCAGCCGATCGACGGCCTCGGCGCGATCGAGGCCGACGAGCAGCGTGTGTTGGAGTTGCAGGCCGCGACGGTGCTGGAGCGCCAGCCGGTCGAGGAGCCGATGGCCACCGGCATCACCGCCATCGACGCGCTGACCGCGATCGGCCGTGGCCAGCGTCAGTTGATCATCGGCGACCGCAAGACCGGCAAGACCGCGGTCTGCATCGACGCGATCCTGGCGCAGAAGGCGAACTGGGAGTCGGGCGACCCGAAGAAGCAGATGCGCTGCATCTACGTCGCCATCGGCCAGAAGGGTTCGACCATCGCGGGCGTCAAGACCGCGCTGGAGGCGCACGGTGCGATGGAGTACACCACCATCGTCGCGGCCCCTGCCTCGGACTCCGCCGGTTTCAAGTGGCTGGCGCCCTACACCGGTTCGGCTCTCGGTCAGCACTGGATGTACCAGGGCAAGCACGTCCTCATCGTGTTCGACGACTTGACCAAGCAGGCCGAGGCCTACCGCGCCATCTCGCTGCTGCTGCGTCGTCCGCCGGGCCGTGAGGCGTACCCGGGTGACGTCTTCTACCTGCACTCCCGTCTGCTCGAGCGTTGCGCGAAGCTGTCCGACGAGATGGGCGCCGGCTCGATGACCGGTCTGCCGATCATCGAGACCAAGGCCAACGACATCTCGGCGTTCATTCCGACCAACGTCATCTCCATCACCGATGGCCAGGTCTTCCTCGAGTCCGACCTGTTCAACAAGGGCGTCCGCCCGGCGATCAACGTCGGCACCTCGGTCTCCCGTGTCGGTGGCGCGGCCCAGACCAAGGGCATGAAGAAGGTGGCGGGCTCGCTGCGTCTGGAAATGGCGCAATACCGCGAGCTGGAGGCATTCTCCGCCTTCGCCTCCGACCTCGACGCGGCGTCGCTGGCGCAGCTCGAGCGCGGCGCCCGCTGGGTGGAACTGCTCAAGCAGGACCAGTACTCGCCGGTGCCGGTCGAGGACCAGATCGTCTCGATCTACCTGGTCGACGGCGGCTACTTCGACTCGGTTCCGGTCGCCGATATCCGCCGCTTCAACGCTGAGTTGCTGGAGGATCTGCACCGCACCGCCGCCGACGCCTTCAAGGCCATCGCGGGCGGCAAGGTGCTCGACGGCGACGCGGCCGACGCGATCAAGGCAGGCACCGAGAAGTTCAAGCAGGGCTTCCTCGCCTCCGACGGCAGCCGTGTGGTGAACGAAGAAGAAGCCGGTGAACTCGACCACGAAGAGGTCGAGTCGCTGTCGGTCACCCGCAAGCACGTCGAGAAGTAACGCGGGTCTGCGATGTGCTATTCGATCCCGCCTACCGCCGCGAATGAAGGGAGTGTGAACCGCTGATGGCAAGTTTGCGTGAATTGCGCTCCCGTATTCGTGGTGTGAATTCGATCAAGAAGATCACCAAGGCCCAAGAGCTGATCGCGACCTCGCGCATCTCGAAGGCTCAGGCCAGGGTTGCGGCGGCCAAGCCGTACGCGGAGGAGATCACCAAGGTCCTCAGTGAGCTCGCGGGTGCGTCGAAGAATCTTTCGCACCCGCTGCTGACCGAGCGTCCCAATCCTCGCCGTGCCGCCGTCCTGGTGATCACCAGTGACAGCGGCATGTGTGGCGGCTACAACTCGAACGTGTTCAAACGCGCGGAAGAGCTGATGACCACCCTGCGTGACGAGGGCAAGGATCCGGTGCTGTACGTCATGGGCAACAAAGGCCTGACGTACTACACCTTCCGCAACCGCCCGTTCGTGTCCGCGTGGACCGGGTTCTCGCAGCAGCCGAAGTACACCGACGCTTCGGCGGCCTGCCACCATCTCGTCGACGCGTTCATGGCCGGCGCCGACGGTTCGGTGGCCGCCCCGGACGGGACGGGCGACATCGCCGGTGTCGACGAACTGCACGTCGTGTACACCCGGTTCGTGTCGATGCTGACCCAGGTCCCTGAGGTGCGCCGGCTCGCGCCGATCCAGGTGAGTTTCGTCGACGAGAAGTTCGATCTGGGCGAGGACAGCCTCTCGGATTCCACGACCGCGGATGTGCACGCACAGTACGAATTCGAGCCCGACGCCGATGTACTGCTGGCGGCGCTGCTGCCGAAGTACGTCAACACGCGTATCTACGCGTCGTTGCTCGAGGCAGCGGCATCCGAGTCCGCGGCTCGGCGCACCGCAATGAAGGCGGCCACCGATAACGCCAACGAACTGGCCAGTGTGCTCACCCGCCAGGCGAACTCGGTACGTCAGGCCCAGATCACGCAGGAAATCAGCGAAATCGTCGGCGGCGTGAACGCGCTGGCGTCGAGCTCGGACCGAGACTGAGCGGCCCCGGCATGAGAGACGGGCCCGGAGGCGGAAGCGTGCGTGACCACGAAGGGCCCCGCGAATGCCGTGATGGACACGGCATGAGAGACGGGCCCGGAGGCGGAAGCGTGCGTAGCCACGAAGGGCACCGCGAACCCCGTCAAGAACACGGCCTGAGGCACGGGGCCGGATGCGGAAGCGTGCGAAACCACGAAGGCCCCCCGAAGGCCGCACATCGACACGGAGAGAACCAACACCAATGACCGCAGCTGTCACTCAAGACAACACGAACCGGACCGGCGCCGCCGCGGGCCGCGTCGTCCGGGTCATCGGCCCCGTCGTGGACGTCGAGTTCCCGCGCGGAGCCATCCCTGAGCTGTTCAACGCTCTGCACGCCGAGATCACGCTGACCTCGGTGGCCAAAACCCTGACCCTCGAGGTCGCCCAGCACCTCGGTGACAACATCGTGCGCACCATCTCGATGCAGCCGACCGACGGCCTGGTCCGTGGCGCCACCGTGACCGACACCGGCAAGCCGATCTCGGTGCCGGTCGGTGACGTCGTCAAGGGTCACGTCTTCAACGCGCTCGGCGACTGCCTGGACACTCCCGGCCTCGGTCGCGACGGCGAGCAGTGGGGCATCCACCGCAAGCCGCCGTCATTCGACCAGCTCGAGGGCAAGACCGAGATCCTGGAGACAGGTATCAAGGTTATCGATCTGCTCACCCCATACGTGAAGGGCGGCAAGATCGGTCTGTTCGGTGGCGCCGGTGTCGGCAAGACCGTTCTGATCCAGGAGATGATCACCCGCATCGCGAGGGAGTTCTCCGGCACCTCCGTGTTCGCCGGTGTCGGCGAGCGCACGCGTGAGGGCACCGACCTTCGGCTGGAAATGGAGGAAATGGGCGTCCTGCCGGACACCGCCCTCGTCTTCGGCCAGATGGACGAGCCGCCGGGCACCCGTATGCGTGTCGCTCTCTCGGCCCTCACCATGGCCGAGTACTTCCGCGACGTGCAGCACCAGGACGTGCTGCTGTTCATCGACAACATCTTCCGGTTCACCCAGGCCGGCTCCGAGGTGTCGACCCTGCTCGGCCGGATGCCCTCGGCCGTCGGTTACCAGCCGACGCTGGCCGATGAAATGGGTGAGCTGCAGGAGCGCATCACCTCGACCCGCGGTCGGTCGATCACCTCGCTGCAGGCCATCTACGTGCCCGCCGACGACTACACCGACCCGGCCCCGGCGACCACCTTCGCGCACCTCGATGCGACGACCGAGCTCTCCCGCCCGATTTCGCAGAAGGGTATCTACCCGGCTGTCGACCCGCTGACCTCGACCTCCCGCATCCTGGAAGCCTCGATCGTCGGCGAGCGACACTTCCGCGTGGCCAACGAGGTGAAGCGGATCCTGCAGAAGTACAAGGAACTGCAGGACATCATCGCCATCCTCGGTATGGACGAGTTGTCGGAGGAGGACAAGGTCCTCGTCGGCCGTGCCCGTCGTCTGGAGAAGTTCCTCGGCCAGAACTTCATCGTGGCCGAGAAGTTCACCGGCCAGGTGGGTTCGGTCGTGCCGCTGGAGCAGACCATCGACGACTTCGACCGGGTCTGCAAGGGCGAGTTCGACCACTACCCGGAGCAAGCCTTCAACAGCTGCGGTGGTCTCGACGATGTCGAGGCGGCCGCGAAGAAGATCCTCGGAAAGTAGTCACCGATGGCGGAAATGTCAGTTGATCTCGTCGCGGTCGAGCGACTGCTCTGGTCCGGCCAGGCATCGTTCGTCAGCGCGCAGACCACCGAGGGCCAGATCGGCATCATGCCGGGGCACGAGCCCTTGCTCGGCCAGCTGGTCGAAGGGGGCACCGTCGCCATCGTGGACACCGACGGTGAGCGGATCGTCGCCGCGGTGCACGGTGGCTTCTTCTCGGTGACCGCGAACTCGGTCCGGGTGCTGGCCGAGTCCGCGGAGTTCGCCGATGAGGTGGACGTCGAGGCGGCCCGCCGGGTGCTGGCCGACTCCGACGCCAGCGAAGAGCAGCTGAAGGCAGCTCAGGCCCGGGTGCGCGCGGTCGAGCAGACGGCGAAGGCATAAGCAACAACCTGTCATTGAGCACGACGGCTGTCGGCGGTGGAGATCTCTTCACCGCCGACAGCCGCTTTGTAGCCGAGTTCGGCGAGTCCGCCGATCGCGGTATTGCCGGGCACGCGGCCGTCGGACATGGTCGGGCCGTTTGTAAACTCGGGGCCGTGGTTGAATGACCCCGGGGTGTCGACGACACCACGGTGGAACGAAGGGACGAACAGATTGCAGACCGGGATGGTTCTCTTGATCATTCTGGTGCTCACGCTCGTGTTCCTCGCGCTCGCCTCGACCTATCGTCTGATCATGTTGCGTCGCGGCGGAACAGCCGCGATTCTGCGGGTGTTGCCTGCCCGCGGTGGCCAGGGTTGGCGGCACGGACTGATCCGTTACGACGAGGACCGGCTCGTTTTCTTCAAACTCACCAGCCTCAAACTCGGACCCGATTCGATGATTCGCCGCCAAGGCGTCGAGATAGGTGACCGCCGCGGACCGCGCGGCGACGAATACGACATCATGACCGACGACATCGCGGTGATCGCTGTGTCGGATCGCACAGGTGGCTTCGAGTTGGCCCTCGATCGCGACTCGTTGACCGCGTTTCTCTCCTGGGTGGAATCCCGCCCTTCTGACCGGACCCGCCGGATGCCAGGTCTCTGAACGCATAAGGTTGTCCTGTGAGCGTGCATCTGACGCGGATCTATACGCGGACCGGCGATGACGGGACAACGGGGTTGAGCGACTTCTCCCGGGTCGCCAAAACCGATCAACGGTTGGTCGCGTACGCGGACTGCGATGAGACGAACGCGGCCATCGGTGTCGCGATCGCACTCGGGCAACCGGGGGAGACGATGCTCGCGGTGCTTCGTCGGGTCCAGAACGATCTGTTCGACGCAGGCGCGGACCTGTCCACACCGATAGTGACCGCGCCCAAATATCCGCCGCTGCGCGTCACCCAGCCCTACATCGACCGCCTCGAGACTTGGTGTGACGCGTTCAATGCCGAACTGCCTGCGCTGAATTCGTTCATCCTGCCCGGCGGGACGCCGCTCGCGGCCCTGCTGCACACCGCGCGCACCGTTGCCCGCCGCGCGGAACGTTCCGCATGGGCGGCGATCGAAGCACACCCGGAGGACATCAACGTGCTGCCTGCCAAATACCTCAATCGCCTGTCCGACCTGCTGTTCATCCTGAGCCGAGTGGCCAATCCCGGCGGCGATATCCTCTGGAAGCCGGGTGGCGAAGAGCCGAGTGCCTGATCGGGTAGCGCCGCACGCGCGTACAAGCGAAATCACCGGGTATGCCAGGGACATGACGGGATCGCACCGTCCGCCGCAAGACGCCCACCTCGCGGCTCCCACCGATCGACAGAAATGCGGAGAGGCGAGGGGAGTCGTGAAGAGGCGGCACCAGAGTGCGCCGCCGCAACTATCCTTGCACCAACAGTGCGCCGAATACGCGGAGAGGCGGCATGGAACGGTTTTTGGTTACCGGCGGGAATCGACTCGTCGGTGAGGTCACGGTGGGGGGCGCCAAGAACAGCGTCCTCAAGTTGATGGCCGCTGCGTTGCTGGCCGAAGGCACCACCACGATCACGAACTGCCCGGACATCCTCGATGTGCCGCTGATGGCCGACGTGCTGCGCGGCCTCGGTTGTGATGTTGCGATCGACGGCGGGGTGGTCGCCATAACAACCCCCGCCGAACCGAAGTACCACGCGGACTTCCCCGCGGTCACCCAATTCCGCGCATCGGTCTGTGTGCTCGGTCCGCTCATGGCGCGGTGTAAGCGCGCGGTGGTCGCACTGCCCGGCGGTGACGCGATCGGTTCGCGCCCGCTCGACATGCACCAGGCCGGACTGCGACTGCTCGGAGCGACCAGCGAGATCGAGCACGGCTGCGTGGTCGCGCGGGCCGACGAACTGCAAGGCGCCAAGATCCGCCTGGACTTCCCTTCCGTGGGTGCGACCGAGAACATCCTCATGGCCGCGGTCCTCGCCGAGGGCGAGACGGTGATCGACAACGCCGCGCGCGAACCCGACATCGTCGACCTGTGCCACATGCTCGTTCGGATGGGGGCGCGGATCAGTGGCGCCGGCACCTCGGTGCTCACCATCCAAGGCGTCGAGCGGCTCTCACCCACGACCCACCGTGTCATCGGCGACCGCATCGTGGCGGCTACCTGGGGAATTGCCGCAGCGATGACGATGGGCGATGTCCGCGTGACCGGTGTCAACCCCAAGCACCTTTCGCTGGTGCTGGATAAGTTGCGTTCTGCGGGTGCGCGGATCTCGTTCGAACAGGATGGCTTTCGAGTTGTTCAGGCGGAGCGTCCGCGCGCGGTGAACTTCGCGACGCTGCCGTTCCCGGGTTTCCCGACCGACCTCCAGCCGATGGCGATCGGCCTCGCGGCCATCGCCGACGGCACCTCGATGATCACCGAGAACATCTTCGAGGCGCGGTTTCGGTTCGTGGAGGAGATGATCCGGCTCGGCGCCGACGCGCGGACCGATGGGCACCACGCGGTGGTGCGCGGCATTCCGCGACTGTCCAGCGCGCCGGTGTGGTCGTCCGATATCCGGGCGGGCGCCGGTCTTGTGCTCGCCGGTCTGGTCGCGGATGGGACGACCGAGGTGCACGACGTCTTCCACATCGATCGCGGCTACCCGAAGTTTGTCGAGCAGCTGCAGGCATTGGGCGGACAGGTGGTACGGGTCGGCGCCTCGGAGTGATCACGAGTCGACACGGTTGCGTCGCGAGTTTCCACGTGTCGCGGAAAATGGCCTTGACCAGGCGATTTGACATCGTTCACACAGACACGTAACTTTATTCGAGTCAGAGCGACACGGACACCGACCCGGGGCCGAGAAGCTGAGCGGAAACGCTAAGCGAGAGGCTAGGGAAACGAGGTAGGACGAGGAGCGCCTGGCGTTCACACTAGTTCGATCGCGATTCGGATTTGCATCCGGGTTTGCGGCTGGGCTAAGCTGTAAAAGTTGCCTCACCGATCAATCAGATTCAATCTGCGCGATGGTGTGTGCGTGTGTTCTTTGAGAACTCAATAGTGTGTCGATGAATGTCAGTGCCAAATTTTTTTTGGTTCCGGCCTTTCGCTCCCCGTGTGGAGG
>NZ_JBEZDE010000033.1:0-69356 GCF_040648115.1 Nocardia sp. NPDC049190 | reverse complement strand
CACCATCATCACCAAGACGAATCAGTCACCCCGGACTGCGACACACTACGGCCGGACTGTTCAGTATCAACGAAAACCATCGCCTCCGACTCGGCCAAGCCGTTGGACGCGCGCGGGTTGAGCACCGGGTTCGCAACACAATCCGGCGCTCCGGCATAGAAGTTCGGCATATCGGCGCCATCGTTGTAGGTGGCGTTCAGGTTCGGCGACTCCCATACGCCACCGGATAGCACTGCCCGCCCGCCAGGCAGCGGGTACAGCGTCGACGCGCCGCGGCGCGAGCTTCCGACCCATCCCGTCGACGGCAATACCGTTGGTCCCCAATCGAATCCGGCCACGACCAACGCGGCGGAGATAACCACGCAGCGCACCCACATCTCCGGAAAGTCGCGCTCGCTCTCCGCCAATTCCGGCCACATCCGCTCCGCGCCCACCGACGCCTCGGCGTTGCCCTTGACTTGATCGCTCACATCGTGATCCTGCCCGGATGCCTGATCAATTCGCCAGAGAGGTAATTGTTTTCAGTCGCGGCCGCCGCGGCGTTCTCCCACGCCACCGCCAGACCTGGGTCGCCGGTCAGGAACCCGTCCAAGGGCCCCGAGTTCGCGTGAGATCTCCTGGAGACGCTGCGCCGCCTTCGCTCTCGCGGCGACAACCGGGTGGTCGGCCATGCCGGCCCTCCTCGTCGGTACCTGTCGTAGCAATTGATCCATTTTTGCATGGACCAGAACACGATGTTTCCCACTACAGGCGTGAGTGGGGAATGCTCCGGAGTGGGGGGCGCCGCAGGCGGGGCCCGAGGCATTGGTCGACGACACCGACAACCTCGGGAAGGGCACCGCCACCGTTGGAATCCGACGCCGGTACACCGGGTCGGCATCAACACCGCCGACTGTGAGCCGGCGCCGAGAAACGTACCTTCCGGACCTGAGTGCGGACTATCCTTGTCTTTCGTGGTGGCGCGTCGCGACCTGGCCGGTCGCCCGCTGCAGGTGACGAGCGACTTCGTCGGTCGCGAAGGTGAGCTGGATGAAGTCGTCGCACTGCTGGGGCGTTCGACTCGGTTGATCACCCTGATCGGTACGGGCGGTATCGGGAAGACCCGACTGGCCGCGCATGCTGTGGCCCGTTACCAAGCGGCAAGGAATGTGTCGGTGCACTGGGTACGGCTGGCGCGTCTGGCCACCGGCTCGGACGCCGACACGGTGGCATCAGAGATCGCCCAGTCAGTGCTGGAACTGGATTTCTCCGGGCGGTCGGTCTGGGATGCGCTTGTCGACACCTTCACCGAGAAAGACGCGGTGGGGCGCTACCGGCAATCGGTATTGGTGATGGACAACTGTGAGCATGTCCTGGTCGGCGCCGGTGACGTGATAACCCGGTTGCTGGAGGCAGTGCCGGGGTTGAGCATTCTGGCCACCAGCAGGGAACTGATCGGGTGGGTCGACGAGCATGTGATCGAGGTGCCGCCATTGTCGCGGCAGCAAGCCTTGACGCTGTTCCGGCAACGATCCGAGCTCACCGGCCACCAGGTGACCGGCGCGGATCAGATCGCCACCGCCGGCCTGATCTGCCGCCACATGCACGACCATCCGCTGTATATCCGACTGGCCGCGGCGCGGCTGGCGCATCAGCCGTTGGCGGCGATCCTCGGCGAACTCAGCGGTGACGACACCGCCGATAAACGGATGCGGTGGTCGCACGGGCCCAAGGTGGGAGCCGACCCTCGACATCGCGGCGTCAGCGATGTGATCGCCTGGTCCTACGACCTGTGCACCGACAAGGAGCGCCTGCTGTTCGAGCGCATGTCGGTGTTCTCCGCGGGATACGACCCCGAGCCCGAAGACGCCCACAGCTGTGCTGTGCGCACTGTCGGGGCGGAACTGGATGCGATCGAAAGCGTGTGCGCCGACGATCGGCAACCTGGAGACGACGATCGGCCCTCCTTACCTTCCGGTGCCGTGACCGCGCGTCTGGCCAGAGACGAGATCGAGGTTCTACTCAGTCGGCTCGTCGATCGGTCGCTGGTCACAGCGCACTTCACGCCGACCACGGTCCGGTACTCGCTCTTGGAGAGCCTTCGGATATTCGCCCGGCAGAAACTCGAGCAGCACTCGACCGGCCGGGCCGACGAAGCGGCACGGCTGGCCGAACGACATCGCCACTACTACCGCGACAAAGTCGCGGACGCCGCGGCCAACTGGTTCGGTCCCGCGGAACAAGAGTTGCTGCACTGGGCCCTCACGGCGTGGGACAACATCCTGACCGCCATCGACACCAGCATCCGAACTCCTGGTGAAGCAGCAGTCGGCTTGGAGATCTGTGCCGGGTTGCTCGCGCTACGATTGCCCTTCTTCAGAGGCCCGTTCCGCGAGACGCGGCGGTGGACCGAACGCTCCTTACAGGCCACCCGGATGGTGGACCCGAGACCCACCGAACTCCAGATCAGGGCGATGGCGTTGATCGTCTGGCTCGCCGTGTGCCAGGGCGAGCACGAGGATGCCGAAAGGATACTGGAGGACTGCGTCGCCGCCTGCCTACCGGACATCGACCGCAGAACCGACTGGCGACAGACCGCGGATACCGATATCGGCTTGCCCGCGGTCGTCGAACTCGCGTGGGGTACCGATTTGCTGCTGGCCCGCCGGGATGTCCGAGCGGTCGATGTGCTCAGCCGAGCCAGGGACAAGTGGCTTCGGGTCGACAACCGCGGCGCGGCCGCCACGGCCGACATGTGGGCAGCGCTGGCAGCAGCTGCACTCGGAAGCACGCGACAAGCCCATCAGGTCACCCGACGCCACCTCGACGAAGCGAGTGCATCGGGTGCATTGTGGTTGAAGTCCTGGGCGCAACTGGCGTGGGCGCTCACCTTGACCAGACACGGTAATCCCACGGACGCACTGGATTTCGAACGGCAGGCGCTGGGGAACCAGCTGCCCGCGCGTGATCCGTGGGGCCTGTTCTGGGCGGTGCAGTTTCGGACCTGGTCCTTGGCACAGCGCATCATCGACGCGGAAGCCGCCGGCGCCCCGGACCACGACATGGTCACCGCATCGGCCACCGAAATCGCCCTGCTCGCCGGAGGAACCGCGACACAACAGGCCAAACTCGGCATTCACCTCGAAGTGCTGGGGCCCTTTGCCGATGAGGCCGCTCGAGCCCTCGCCGTCGCCCGCCGAATACTCGGCCCCAAGACATTCGAAGACGCATACACCCGAGGATCCCGGTTGCGACCCGAACGCAACGAGGTGCAACAACTCGCGATGGGCACTTTACCCATGGACGCACTGACGGCGCCCCTCCAGGAGGACACCGCCGCGTCGTCCTACTGGACCGAGCTGACGACCGCCGAACAGGAGGTCGCGACGCTGGCGGCGGCCCGATGGACCAATGCCGCGATCGCGGCGCGCCGGGGAAACTCCGTCCGCACCATCGACGCGCAGATGGCCGCGATCCTGAAGAAACTGACCATCACCTCACGGGAGGACATCATCGGATTCGTCCCCAAGGATGTCATCGACGAGGTCCGAGCAGAAACCGTCTTTCGACCACACCGACAGCGGAACTCCTGACACGCGAACCGCGCTGACGGCTCGATGTCAGACCCCCGCACCGGTCCGGAGCCACCGATCGATGCCCGCTGTAGGCAACCGAGCGCAGACCTCGAAGCTCGAAAGGTCAGCCGGAGACCTCACCTCGGCGGCCCGGTCTCGGCGGCCCTCGACTCGGCGCGCAGTTCGCCGAGCAGCCGCTCGGCGAGCGCGGCGGGAGTTTCGGCGTCGAAGACGGTGATGGGCGGCAACTGCAGGCCGGTGACCTTGTTGAGCGTGTCGTGCAGCTCGACCGCGGTCAGTGAGTCGAACCCGAGGTCGAGGAATGTATGGTCCACCGCTATCGCGTGTGGATCGTGGTATCCGAGCAGACCGGCGGCACGCACGCGGATCAGGTCCTCGACGAGCCGCACTTGTTCGGCCGGACCGAGGCCGGTGAACTGGGTGCGAAACGAATTCGACGCCGCGAGATCGGCGGACTCGACCCGCTGTCCGACGTCGTCGGCCGACTGTTGTGCGGCGTGGTGTCGCTCGAGATCGGGTGCAGAGTAATCGGTGGTGCTCGACGGTATCGTCCGGCTGAGCCAGTACCGACCGCGTTGGAATGGATAGGTCGGCAGATCGATGTGCCGCACTCGGGAGGCGTCGAAGAATCTCGCCCATTCGACCGGCAGCCCCCGCACGTACCCGCGGGCCAGTGCGGTCGCGAACTGATCGATGCCGCCGTGCCGCCGCCGCACGGTTCCGATCGCCAGGCCCGCGTCCGCTACCGTCGCGCCGACCGCGGTGGTCAACACCGGATGGGGCCCGACCTCGATGAAGTAGCTGAAACCCGCCGCAGCCAACGTCTCGATCGTCGCCGCGAACTGCACGGGCTGACGCAGGTTGTCATACCAATAGCCGCTGTCGGCTTCGGGACCGTCCAGTTGTCGCCCGGTAACCGTGGAGTACCAGGGGATGTGCGCGGGCTGCTGGCGTAGCTCGGACAGGTCCGCGACCAGGCGATCGCGGATGGGCTCGACGTGCGCCGAGTGCGACGCGAAGCTGATCTTCACGATATGGGCGGGCACGCCGGCGTCGCGATACTCCGCCATCAGCGTGGCAATGGCGTCGTCGTCGCCGGCCAGGACCGTGGTCGACGGGCTGTTGCAGGCGGCGATACTCACACCGGAATGTCCGGAGATTCGTGCGGAGACCTCCGCGGCGGGAGATTCGACCGACAGCATCCGACCGCTGAGATCGGCGCACAGCGCGCCGCGGCGCACGATGACACGGGCGGCGTCGCGCAAGGAGAGGACTCCCGCGATATGCGCGGCGGCGACCTCGCCGAAGGAGTGGCCGATGACCGCATCGGGGATTACACCGTGCCACTGCCACATCCGGGCCAGCGAGACCGTCACCGCGAACAGCGCCGGCTGAACAATGTCGGTGCGGCGCAGCGCGGATTCGTCCGCGACCACCTCGAACAACGACCAGTCCACGAACTCGCTCAACGCCGTCGCGCACTCGGCCATCGCCGCGGCGAAGACCGGAGACGAGTCGAGCAGCTCGGCGGCCATGCCCGCCCACTGGGCGCCGTGCCCGGGAAACATGAATACCGTCCGGCCGCGAAGATCGGCGCGGCCGGTCACCGCGTAGCCGGACCGCTCCGCGGCCAGCGCCGCCAAGTCGGCACGGTCGGCGCCGAACACCACCGCCCGATGATCGAGCTTCGCACGTGAGGTTGCCAACGAGTAGCCGACGTCGGTCGGCTTAGCTCCGCCGTCGAGCAGGGACGCCAACCGGCCCGCCTGTGCCGCCAGAGCCGCGGGCGTAGCTCCCGAGAAGACCAGCGGCACAACGGGCGGCCGCACAGGTGAAACGGCTGTGTCGTTGTCGGAGTCGGCGATGTTGTCGGAGTCGGCGATCTCGTCTTCCGCTGGAGCCTGTTCGAGGATGACGTGTGCGTTCGTGCCGCTGATCCCGAAAGCGGAAATGCCCGCACGTCGCGGTCGTCGGCTCGACGGCCACGGCGTCGCGTCGGTGGCCAAGCGCACCGCCCCCGCCGCCCAGTTCACGTGCGGGGAAGGCTCGTCCACATGCAATGTCGGGGGCACCACCCCGTGCTGTATGGCCAGCAGCATCTTGATCGTCCCGAGGATGCCGGCGGCCGCCTGGGTGTGCCCGATATTCGATTTCACCGAGCCGAGCAGCAGCGCATGGTCGCGATCGCGTCCGTAGGTCGCCAGAATGGCGTTCGCCTCGATCGGGTCACCGAGCGTGGTCCCGGTCCCGTGTGCCTCCACTACGTCCACGTCGGACGAGTCGAGTCCGGCATCGACCAGCGCCCGCCGGATCAGCCGCTGTTGCGCCACACCGTTCGGCGCGGTCAGCCCGTTCGACGTGCCGTCGGAGTTCACGGCCGAACCACGCACGACGCCGAGGACACGACGACCCGCCCGACGCGCATCGGACAAGCGTTCCAGCACAAGGACACCCACGCCTTCACCCCAGCCGGTCCCGTCGGCGGCGGCCGCGAACGGCTTGCACCTCCCGTCGGCGGCGAGACCGTTCTGCCGGTCGAACTCGAGGAAAGTGGTCGGTGTCGACAGGATCGTCGCGCCGCCGACCACCGCCATCGAACACTCCCCGTAGCGCAGTGCTCGGACCGCGAGATGCAGCGCCACCAGCGACGACGAACATGCCGTGTCCACGGTGAGAGCGGGGCCGTGCAGCCCCAGCGCATACGAGATCCGGCCGGACGCCACCCCGCCGGCATTGCCGGTCATGGCCCCGATGTCGGTGCTCTTGGCGGCTTCGTAGCTGCGCGGCACGTAATCGGAGGCCATGATGCCGACGAAGACCCCGGTGTCGCTGTCGCGCAGCGAGGTCGGGTCGATCCGGGCGTGCTCGAGCGCCTCCCACGTGGTTTCCAACAGGAGCCGCTGTTGCGGGTCCATGGTGACGGCTTCGCGCGGCGAGATCCCGAAGAACGCGGGATCGAACCAGGCAGCGTCGAGGAAGCTGCCGCGTCGCGCGTACGTGGCATCCGGATCGACATCCCACCCGCGATCGGTCGGAAAATCGTCGATCGTCTCGCGACCGGCCGCCAACAGATCCCAGAATTCGCCAGCAGACCCGATGCCGCCCGGCAACCGGCAGCCCACGCCCACGATGACCACCGGGTCTTCGTCGGCCGGTCGTGGCCGGACCGGTGTCGGATCGGGCAGGTTCTGGGTTGGGCTGCCGACGATCAGATCGCTGAGGTGGCGGGCGATCGAATTCGGGGTCGGCAGGTCATAGGCGATGGTGGTGGGCAGATCGAAGCCGGTCGCCTCGGCCAACGCGGCCCGCAATCGAACGGCGGTCAGCGAAGTCAGGCCGTAGTCGGTGAACACCTGGTCCGGCCCGATCGGCTCGGAAGCATCCAGGACGGCGCGAGCCTGTTCGCGCACCAACTCCAGCACGTGCGCCAGCCGCTGTGCCGCCGGCACCGCGCGCAACCGTTGCGCCGCCGCCGACCGCGGCCAGGAGCCGACCTGGTCGAGCATCGCGACGAGTCTGCTGCGCGCGATCTTTCCGGTCGGGGTGCACGGCATCTGCTCGAGCACGATCAGCTCGATCGGAATCTTGTGCTCCGCCACCCCTTTGGCGGCCAAGTGTGCGGTGATCTGGTCCAGGGTGACCACGGCGCCGGCACGCACCGTGACAACCAGACACGGATACTCGCCGAGGCGATCGTCCGGGCGACCGACGAGCGCGATGCGATCCACACCCGGCATGTCGTCGAGGAGGGTCTCGACCTCCGGCGCGCTGAATTTCACCCCACCGACGTTGATCAGCTCTGCGTCACGGCCGCGGAAGGCGATCGCTCCATCGTCGCGCACGCACGCCCGGTCGCCAGTTCGCAACCACCCGTCCGCGGTCAGCGCGGCCGCGGTGAACTCCGGGTCCTCGAAGTATCCGGAGCAGCGAAAAGGGCTGCGGAACTGCAGCTCGCCGGTCTCGCCGGCGCCGCACAGGCGACCGTCCTCGGCGACTACGCGCGCCTCGCCGCCGGAAATCGGGCGCCCGACACTGTCGGTCGCCGCTTCCGGCGGATCGTCCGGCCGGGTGAACAGGCCAGCGCCCAACTCGGACATACCCCATTGAACGATCACCTCGGCCCCGAGTAGACGGCGGGCGTCCGCGACGAGCGTGGCGGGCACCGCCGCGCCGCTGGCCCGGATCTCCCGCAATCGGATGCCGGCGTCCGCGGCGGAATCGAGTCGAGACACCACGTCGCGAATCTGGGCGGGCACCGCGAACAGCACCGTCGCCTCGCCGAGGCGCGCCAGCCGGAGGAACTCCGCCACATCCCAACCGCCCAGCAATGTCTGGCGGCCCCGGGTCACCACGCTGACGTGCACCGACAGCAGGCCGAACAGGTGCGTGAACAGACTGCCGCTGAGAATCGTGTCGCTGCTGCGCGAACCGGCATCGGCGGCAACCGTGACCGCGTTCGACATCAGGCTGCCATGGGTGTGCACACAGATCTTCGGGCGCATCGACGTCGTGCCGGACGACGGGACGAGGACGAACGGGTCGTCCGGTGCTACCGCGACCGGCAGCGGGTCCGCCCCGGCCCACCGCCGTATCAGGTCGTCGACCAGCGACACAGTGCCCACCGCGTCGTCCACATGGCCGACGACGAGCATCTGTTCCAGGGCGGAGAATTCCGCCCGAAGTTCCGGCATGAGCTCGGTGCGGCGTTGCGCCGTGACGACCATCGTGGTGGCCCGGGTCCGAGCCAACAGCGAGCGCACCTCATGCGCGCCCAGACCCATGTGCAGCGGCAGCGACACCGCGCCCGCGGCCGCGACGGCGACGTGGACAGTCAGGAACTCCCAGCAGTTGGGCAGGTGAACCGCGACGACATCACCCTTCCCGATGCCCAGATCCTGTAGCCCGCGAGTCAGGGCGTCCGCCTCCGCTCGCCATTGCCCCCACGTCCGGTAACCGCCGTCGGTGAACACCGCCGGTTCCGTGGCGCCGGCTTCGGCGGCGGCGCGGAACAGCGCGGGAAATGTGTGACGCATAGGTAGTCCCGATCTGATCTGCTACGGAGTCCATCCGCCTTCGGGGACGGTCATCGTGAACACGCCGCAGCCGAAACTCAGCCCGAACGCCACCAGCAGGCCCTGCCCGGCCGGACGCCGTACCGGCTCCGCCAACATCAGCGGAACCGAGCAACCGAGCGTGTTGCCGTAGTCGCGCAGCACTCGATACGACGAGACGACTTTCTCATGACCGGGGTCGAGGCCGAATTCCTGACACAACGCGTTCAGAATGCGCACACTGCCGGTGTGCACGAGCAGAACCGAAGCGTCGGCAGGCGCGGCCAGGTGGCAGGAGTCGTCCTTCAGGGCCATCTGCATGGTCTCTCTGGCATAGAAAGCCCCGCGTGGCGTGACGAGCGGACTCAGGGTGTAAGCCCGACGTCCCTGCACCACCGGAATATCCGAGCCGCCGTCGGGCACGGTACCGAGTTCGGCGTCTTCCGGAAGATCGTTCGTCAGGTTCGCCACCGGACCGAACGTCGGTCCATCGCCGTCGGCTCCCAGAACCATCGCCACGGCCGCATCGGCGAACAGGAAGCCGTGCAACACATCCACAGACTGCTGGCGCTGGTCCGGGGGGACCTCCAGGAAATGCCGATAGAAGCCGGGTAGCGGTGGGGACAGCGGCGTGGTCGCTTCCGCGAAGCAAACCAGGACCCGTTTACCCGGGTTGCACGTCAGATACCAGCGTGCCGTATCGATGGCCTTCGCCATCGCCGAACAACCCATGTATTCGATGCTCAGGTTCTGCGCGGTTCTGGGCAGTTCGGGCATGCGCGCGAACATGTCGCACACCAAGCTCGGCACCAGCCGTCCCGGGCTGCTCGATACGCCGAGCACCAGACCTATCGACTCCACCGAGACATCGGCCTTGGCGAGGGATTTGCGGGCTGCTCTGACCGCGAGATCGACCACGGTGATATCGACCTCCGGTTCGGCGCCCTGAAAGAGCACTTCCGGATAGTTGGCAAGAATCGAGTACCGCGTTTCGACACCGAGGCTGCCCAACATCTCCTCGAGCCGGTCGGACAGATGTCCCTGGCCCGCGTCGAGCAGCTCCTCGGTCGAATACGCGGAACGGGGGAGTTCGGCGGCGACCCCGAGCAGATGGGGGTCCACCACGGTGGCGGTCATGCTGTACTACCTCTATCCATCGAGCGCGCCCAGTGTGTCGTTCGTTCAGAGAATCCGGTCTTCCACGGCGATGCCGAGTTCCCCGCGTCCGAAGTTCGCCAACGCCCGCTCAGCCGCGTTGGCCAGGTGCAGGCTGCCCGTATGCGCATCGCGCCAATGCCGTTCCAGCACATCGGGAGTACGCGCCGCCCGGCCACCGGAGATCCGAAACAGCAGCTCGACCGCTTCGACAGCACGCTCGGTCGCGCGGACCTGATCGCGCCGGGCACGCAAGCGCACGTCCAGCGGTATGTCCTCACCCGCTTCGGCGTAGCGAAGTTCCTCGGACAGATTGTGGTCCATTTGCAGAATCGCGGCATCGATCTCCGAGCCGGCACGGGCCAGCTGTACCGGAGTGGACGGGTCGACAGCACGGTCACGCATGCGTTCCACGAACGCCCCATAGGCGCCCTGTGCCGCCCCGATCACGGGTGCGGCGACGCCGCCCGGCAAGATGCTGGTGAACGGAAGCCGATACAGCGCAGGGGTTTCGACCTGCGCACCCGCGAGTCCGCCATTGTGGCGTTCCGCATCGTGGATCCGGTGGGCCGGGACGAATGCCTTGTCGATCACGAGGTCGTGACTGCCCGTTCCGGCCAGACCCACCGCGTGCCATACGTCGTCGATCCGAAAATCGCCGCGTGGCACCAATAACGTCAAATGGTCACCCGGCGCGCCGTCGACACCCGGCGCCAACGCACCCACCATCACCCAGCCGGCGTGGTCACAACCGGAGGAGAACCCCCAGCGACCGGACAGTTCGAACCCACCGTCCACCGGTCTCAGCTCGCCGGACGGCACATAGGACGTCGCTATCACGGCATCCGGGTCGGCGCTCCAGACATCGCGCTGGGCTTCGGGCTGGAACAAGGCCAGTTGCCACGCATGCGTACCGAAGACCGAGGCGACCCACCCGGTCGACGGACATGCTGCCGCGATGGCCCGAACAACCTCGAAGAACTCCACCGGTGACGACTCGTCGCCGCCGAACCGGCGGGGCTGCAACATCCGGAAGACGCCCGCTTCGGTCAGTTCGCGAATCGTCTGCTCCGGCACGCTCCGCTGCCGCTCGGCCTGCTCGGCCCGCTGCCGGATTCCCGGGACGAGATCCCGCACCTTGTCGAGCGTCTTGCGATGGGTCATAACCGTCCTGCATGGTGTCTGAATCGGGGCATACGGCGGGCAGTATGGAAGGTCGAACGAATCCTTACACGGCTGCTGTCGGTGTGCTCGCCGAGCCTCCTTCCCACAGCTGGCCAGTACCCTCCTGTTGTGCATGTCGAATTGGCCTGGCAGATTTCTTCGCACCAGATATCCCACGTCGCGGTCGCGCGGGAATTGCTGCGTCGTGATGAGGGCTCACGTGTGATTGAACTACCAGGTATCGACGGTGTCGAAGGCTCCGTTGTCGCTGACGGCTGCGACCCGACCGACAGCGCCCGACTGAGTCGGCTGGCCGAATACATCACCGGGAATTCATCGCATGTCGTTCTCTCGGCGCTGTTGTCCTCGGACCACACCGAGGCCGCGCGCGATCCCCTCTGGGATCGGTGTGTTTTCGATCACTGTGCGGTGATGCTGTTTCCGGCGGACGCCCCGGCGCTACGCACACACCTTGCCGCGGCGGGCTTCCGGCTGGGCGCCACGGTGCCGAGCGTCGTGGTCCAGCAACGGGTCTGCGCCCGCTACGGACTCGATCCCGACGCCTATCGAATTCACATCGCGCAGGCATACCGACATTCGGACGACTTCGGGCGCGAGCAGCGCCTCGAAATCTTCTTTCCGGTCGTCCCGTCCGTGGTCGGCGGATCAGCCGCGTTCCCCAGACAGGCACAGCTGGCCCGCGACGACGAACGACGCCACAATCGAGAGACCCATTTCGCCTTCGCCCTCAGCGATTTCGATCTGAGCACCTATCTGGCCATGCGGCGCCATCTCGCGGAGTCCGCCCATATGGTCCCGGACGGCGGTGGTTTCAATCCGCACGATCGTAGCCACGGCCCGGGCTGCTCGACCTTCTATTTCACCGGTCCCGGCACCGTGGCCGGGCAGCCGTGGCCCCGGCGACTGGAGCTGATCTGCGGCGGAGAGCAAAAAACCGCACTCACCGCTCATCTCGGTCAAGACAGCTGAGGGCATTTCGGGCTGTTGTGCGCCTTGCGGGCACGCGGCGCGACCGTTCGCGCTGATTCACCAGAAACGACGGCGCCCGGCTGCACCCGGGACAGCCCGGGGGCAGACGGGCACCATCGTCGAAGAACGGGACTCGCTAGGACTCACGTCCCGCGGCCGACGCGGACCGCTGCCTGCTGGTGCGGGCGCGACGGCGCTCGGCCTGCAGTTCGGCAAGCTCCTGCTCGAGGATGTCGGCTACCCGGAACGAACCGGTGTCGTAGGGGTCCGACTGCTGGGCAGCCGACGACTCTGCGGAGCCGGGCTTGGAGGTGTCCTTGCCGTTCTTGGCGTCGACGGGCGCGGTGTCGCTCTTGGCATCGGCGCCCTGGCGGGTCGTCGCGACGGCGGCGCTGATCTCCGGCAGCGCAACAGTCGGCGCTTCGGAATCGGACACCGTGGTGCGCGGCTTTGCCGGAGGCTTCTGCCGGACGACCACCTTGGCCGGGGCGGGCTGTTCGGTCTGCACCCGCGTCGCCGGGCGGTCATCAGCCTTCGTTTTCCGCGCGACGGGCGCCGCGGCCTTCTTGCCGTTGGTCGAGGGGGTGGACTCGACCTGTGCGGCCACCGGCCTGTCGGTGTTCTGGACCGTGACCGGCATGGCGGGCCGAATCTCGAAGTCGTCGAGCGCCTCGATGGTTTCGGGCAGCACCGGCTTGCGCGGTGCTGCGGCCGGAGCAGGCTCCTGCTCGGCCTTGGCCATGGCCACGGGGACGGGACGCTCGTCGGGATGCACCGGCGCACCGTTGGTGTCAGCCAGCCCCTCCTCGACGTCGGCCCGAGCGATCACGTCCAGCGGCGTCACCTGGCTCGACGGCGCGGAATATTCTTCGATGTCGGGTTGCTCGTGCGCCGCCGTCATTTCCGCGGGAGTCCGGTACCGGGGCAGCGTGAGCCGTATCTGCTCGGCGGGATCGGGCAGATCGCGGACCTGATCGGTCGCCCTGGCGATGGCGAGGCCGTAGCGCGCGCTGGCGGCGTCGTGAATGAGTAGCGCGACACCGATCATCACCGGGGCAATGGCATGCACCGCGGCGTCGTACCACGCGCCTTCGCGCAGATAGGGGTAGGTGTTGAGGCTGACCGTCAGTGTCAGCAGCGCGATTTCGGCGCTGGCCACCTGGCGGCGGTTGTCGATAACGCCCCACTCGGCGACCTTGTTGGTGCCGATCATGATGATGATCAAGCAGACGCTGATCATGCCTTCGAGCAGATAACTGAACCAGTACAGCGGATCGGACGCGCCGCCGGGAGCGATGTTGTGCTGGACATTGACCGCCGACCACAGCATGCCCGCCGCGACGACACCGGCCAACGCGCGCAGCGACCACGATCGATGCCGGTACAGCGACGCGAGTTTCGCGTGCGGGCTGGATTCGCGTCGCTGCGCGGCAATCGCCTTGCGGGCGAGCAACAGATCTCGCATGTCGGCCTTCTCGATCGCTTCGGTGGTCTGCCTGGCCCGGTCGGACGCCGCGGCGGCGGCCTGCGCTTCTTTCCAGCGCTGTCCGCGCTCCTGCGTGCGAATCCGTTCGGCGAGTTCACGTTCGGCATACAGTTCGTCCTCCGACAGCGCCTCGGTGAGCGCGGGATCGAACTGGTAGGCGAGCCGTCCGCGGGCCTTCTCGACCCGCCTCGCCAGCTGTGTGACCTCGTCCTCGATGGGATGTTCGATGACCATCAGCGCTCCCCGCATAGGAGATTCGATGGCGGACAAGTGATCACGAATGGCAACGGCACATCCCATTCATAGTCGATGCACCGCTGCCAGCGAAACTATTCATTTACCGAGCGCGGAAACAATTCGGCGTGCCGTGGACGACACACCTGGCGCGAGGCGATTGCACAGACGTGCGATCGACGCCTGATCAGGCAGACGAGACGGTCTGATCGCAACGCGCGCCGGAGCATATATCGCTCTATGCTCGAGTGGCGCCTCGCCGGCACGGCGACGCGTGCGCTCTCGTAGCGCGTTCGGATACGCCGGTGTCGCCGAGATCCGCCCCTCGGCGGCACCGGGAGATTCCGGCCTTCGCTATCGAGTCAGTGCTCACCTTCGCTATCGAGTCAGTGCTCAACAGTATGCTGCCCATGAATCCGACCGGACGCCGAGCAATGCTCAGCGGGCCCCGAGGAGGGGTATGGACTTCACGCATTCCGACCGAGCCGTCCGCCTCACCGACCAGGTGCGGCAATTCGTGCGCGAGGAGATCGAGCCGCGCGAGCACGAGCACGCCGCCTTCCTGCGGGACTCGCCATGGGAGGTCCCCCAGGTGGTCGACGCACTCAAGGACAAGGCGCGGGCCGCCGGCCTGTGGAACCTCTTCCTCCCCGATCCGGACCTGGGAGCAGGGCTGAGCAACGTCGACTACGCACCGATGGCCGAAGCGATGGGCAGTTCCGGCTGGGCGCCTGAGGTGTTCAACTGCAACGCGCCCGACGCCGGCAATGCCGAAGTCCTGCTGCACTACGGCAGCCCGCAGCAGCGACAGGAATGGTTACAACCGCTGCTGGACGGCGCGATCCGCTCCGCCTTCTGCATGACCGAACCCGAGATCGCCTCCTCCGACGCGACCAATATGGCGGCGACCGCCGTCGTCGACGGCACAGAGATCGTGCTCAACGGCCGGAAGTGGTGGAGCACCGGCATCGGCCATCCGCACTGCGCGTTCGTCATCTTCATGGGACTGACCGACCCGGACGCCCATCCGTACCAGCGACACTCCATGGTGCTGGTCCCGCTGGACACGCCCGGCGTGCGGATCGAACGCATGCTCAGCACTTTCGGGTATCTGGACGAACCTTACGGCCACGGCGAGGTCACCTTCACCGATGTTCGGCTTCCGATGGACGCCGTGATCGCCGGGCCTGGACGGGGATTCGAAATCGCGCAGGGCCGCCTCGGTCCCGGCCGCATCCACCACTGCATGCGGGCCATCGGGTTGGCCGAGCGCGCGCTCGAACTGGCCTGCCGCCGCGGCCTGTCCCGCACCGCCTTCGGCAAACGGCTGGTCGATCTCGGCGGGAACCGGGAGCGCATCGCCCACGCGCGCGTCGCGATCGATCAGGCGAGGCTGCTCGTGCTGCACACCGCCTGGCTGCTGGACACGAAAGGACTCCACGGGGCGCGCAACGAGGTCTCCCAGATCAAGGCGGTCGTGCCGAGGATGACCCAGGAGGTGATCGATATGGCGATCCAGTTGCACGGCGGCGCGGGTCTTTCCGACGATTTCCCGCTGGCGCGGGCGTTCGCGGGCATCCGGTCGCTTCGCTTCGCCGACGGCCCCGACGAAGTGCATCTCGGGATGATCGCCCGGCAAGAATTACGCAAATACGGAACCGACCGGTGAACACCGAGTCGACCGGGACGGTCCGCGCCGAGGACGCCGTGGCTGCAGGCCGACCGCCCGACCGGGACAACGCGAGCCGTGGCGAACCCTGAGGAACTCCCCAGCCACCGGGCACGCGCGGCGGCCCCCGCCGTCGTATCCAGTTCACCCGGCAGTGCGCGGGCGCTACTGCCCGGATCGATCGCGTTTGTGATCGCCGAACGGCTCGTCGCGCTCCCGCACCGTCGCACGGAAACCTGCCGCGGCGGCCCGCGATTGGAAGGCGTAGCCCTCCCTGGTATGCCGGGCGATGCCGTCGAACACCGTACTGATCATGCCGGAGTTGGCGACACCCTGCTGGTACAGCGCCGAGTTCAGCGCCAGCTTGGCCATCATGAGTTGGTTGACCGGCATTCGGGCGATCCGCGCGACGAATTCCTCGGTGCGCGCGTCGAGTTCGTCGGCGGGGCACGACTCGACCGCGAGTCCCCACTCGACGGCTTGCTTTCCGGTAATGCAGTCACCGGTGAACAGCAGGCGCTTGGCACGCTGGTCACCGAGGCGGTGCGCCCACATACCTGCCGCGGGGATACCCCAGACCCGGGTGGGCGGGTAGCCGATCTTGGTGTCGTCGGCGCAGATGATCTGATCGGCGAACAGGGCGATGTCGCTGCCGCCCGCCACCGCGAAACCGTGCAGCTTGGCCACGGTCGGCTTGTTCGCCTGCAGCAGGCTCGCGAAACCACGGTTGAATCGGCTCATCATCGCGTAGTCGATCATCGGGTCCCACGTGGCGGCGGGATCGTGGTTGCGGCCCTGCACCACCGGATCGACGACCGTCCCCGCCACATCGTCCGGACCGCCGCGCACGACGAAACTCTGCTCGGCGAACATGCTCAGGTCGTAACCGCCACAGAATCCCTTGCCGCGTCCGGACAGCAGGATGACGTGCACCCGGGGATCGAGATCGGCGCGCTCGACGGCATGCGCCAAGTCGTGCGGCGTGTCCGGGGTGATCGCATTGCCCCGCTCCGGGCGGTTGAAGGTGATCCGCGCGATCCGGCCGTCACGCTGGTAGGTCAGCGTCCGGTATTCGCGGTCGCCCTCCGGCTCCGGACGGTCCGCCCATGGCGAGTCCGGGACGTCGGTCCAGTTCCGGTACCACGCGCCCGAACCCTCGTCGTCGGGCATGTCGCTGTCGGTCACTGATTGTCCTTTCCGATGGCGGCCGAGTACCCGCAGTCTGTCCGACAACCATGTGACAGTCGATCGCAGCATCGCGCGCCCGCGCGGTACGGCGATGTCCGACCGCTACAGCCGGGCGAGCATGCCGTCTCGGCCATTGTCGACCAATGGGCCGAGGTGGTGGGCGTCTTGCGCGCGGTTCGCATCGGCGGCCACGCGCCGAGTAACTTACTCGAACTGTGATGTGCGTCACTCCGTAACCCGATTGTGCCCTCTCACACAGCCCCGTTATCCTAACTGGGCATTTGAGACCGAAAGGTCTCAATATCGCCTTCGACGGGGCCGGCCTCCGCACGGCACCGGCGTAGGCCGACACCTGCCGGGGAGCGCCTGCGGCGCGTGGAGTATCAGGAGCAACGCCATGCGATCGAAGTTGATCTCGGCGGCCATCGGCATCGCGGCGCTGATGCTGTCGTCTATCGGGCCCGGCAGCGGGCTCGCCTCCGCCGTCACCGACTCGTGCCCGAGCCTGTATGTGGTTGCGATCCCGGGCACGTGGGAGACCACCGATAACCCGGAGGGAGAGCGCCCAGGGCCCGGGATGCTCGCAGCGGTCACGGACGGACTACCCGACTCGGCGCGCGTGGACTACGTCAGCTACGCCGCGACGGCGTTCCCGTGGGAGAGCGAAGTCTACGGAGCCTCGAAGCGCGAGGCCGTGGACAGCGCACGCGGCATGGTCGCCGCGATGGCCGGGCAGTGCGACGCGACCAGGATCGCGCTGGTCGGATACAGCCAGGGCGCGGACGCCGCCGGCGACCTCGCCGCCGAAATCGGCACCGGCCTCGGGGTCGTGCCGCCGCACCGGATCGCCGCGGTCGGCCTCATCTCCGACCCGCGCCGCTCGCCCACCGACGCGCTGGTCGGGCCGCCGGTGCCCGGCGCGGGCGCGGGCGGGCCCCGGATCGGCGGGTTCGGTTTCGTCAGTCCGCAGACCCGCACCATTTGCGCGATCGGCGATCTCTACTGCTCCACCGCCTCGGACGATTTCGTGACCCGCTTCGCGGGCTTCCTGGCCCAGACGTCCCATCCGGACCCGGCCAACCTGTGGCGTTACCAACTCGAAATGGGCGCCATCGTCAGTGATCTCATGTCTCGCGGCGGGATCACGCTGCTGCAGAGCCAACTGTCCGACCCGGCCAATCAGGAACGCGCCCGCCTGCTCGACGAGTTCTACCGCTCCGAGGCGCACACCCGCTACGGCAGCTACCCCGTAGGCGGCGGGAAGACAGCACTGGCCTGGATGCGCGACTGGCTGCGCTCGCTGGCCTGAACGCCGATCCTCAGGACGCGGCGAGCCGCCGGCCGACCTCGCCGAGCCCTGCCGCGACGGCGGCTTGCTGCGCGGGCGTGAGCACGTCGATCAGTGTCCGGCGAACCGTCGCGACGTGGCCGGGCGCGACCAGCGCCAGGCGCTCCCGGCCGGCTTCGGTGAGCACGGCGACCACTTCGCGCTCGTCCGTCGGGCAGGCTTCGCGGAGCAGCAGACCAGCCTTCTCCAGTTGGGTCACCTGATAGCTCAGCCCACTCTTCGACGTATAGAGCGCGTCGGCGAGTTCGGCCATCCGCAGGCGGCCCTGTGGCGCGTCGGCCAGCCGGACCAGGACCTCGTACTGCGTGTGGGAGAGACCTTCCTGCTTGAGGTGCGGAATCTGCTGCGTGGCCCCGGGGCCACGGTGGCCGACGTCGCCGACCGAGGGCTCGACCACGGCGCCTACGTGCCGCTGAAGGCGATGTATCCGGACGCCGACGTCCCGGTGCTGCAACTGTCGATGCCGACGCTGCAGCCGCGAGCGCTGATGGACATCGGCCGTAAGCTGGCGCCGCTGCGCGAGGAAGGCGTGCTGATCATCGGCAGCGGATTCTTCACGCACAACCTGCGCGCCATGACGACCGACGACGAGCAGGTCTACCCGTTCACCGCCGAATTCGACGATTGGGGACGCGAGACGCTGGCCGCCCGCGATCTGGACGCCTTGCTCGACTTCGAACACAAGGCGCCGGCGGCGAAGTTCGCCCATCCGCGTGCCGACCACTTCGCGCCGTTGTTCGTCTCGCTCGGCGCGGGCGAGAACGACCTCGACGCCCTGCGCACCGTCATCGACGGCTACTGGTTCGGCATGGCACGCCGATCCATCCAACTCGGCTGAGCCGCCGTAACGAAAGACACATGACCGGGCATCCGACGCACCGAGCGGCCTTGTCGCGCCGCGCCCGGCCGCCGACCCGGAACGGACCGTGATGCGCCATGACCTGAGAACTCGCTCGCGTGTCATCGGATGCGCAATGCCGTCAGCCGCCACCCCGCGGACCGCGTGCGTGCGATCCGCGCCGCCAGCGCGAAATGCCGCGCGCCGCGGGAGTACCCGGCGTAGACCTCGGCGGTCTTGACGTCCACCAGCGTTACGCTCACCCGGATCGGCACCGCGCCACCGAGCGAGCGGCCCGGCACGAGATCGGCGCCGATCAAGGTTCGCACCGCGGCGATCACCGTCGGGTCGGCGACCCCTGCCAATTGCGACACCGGCCGCCTGCGGTCGAGCACCTCCAGCACCACACGCACCACTGTCTCGGCGAAACGTCGTGCCGCCGAATGGGTTTGGTCGTCATGCGCGGTGGCCCCGGCATGCGCCCTGTGCATCGCGTTACGCACACCCGCGCTCGCCTGCCCGGACGAGTGCACCCGGGTCCGGCACGGCAATGCGCGCGGCGTGGCCGGATCGAGCGCCCCCCGCTCGGCCTCGGCGCGGCGACGGCTGTCCAACGGCGGCTCCGGATTCGGCGCCGCCGACAACCAATCATGCATCCCAGCCATATGACACCCCTTCGACCCCGATGGCTACGACCTGTAGCGGTCAATTCTGCGGACCCGACAGCGGGTGTCGCGCGTAGTGGGCTACCTGATTGTGCGATAGGTCGCACTCGCCGACGCCCGATCGCGCCGCGATACACCCGGACCGAGGAGCTGGTACGGCGGGGCGATCCGATCCGACGGATTCGATCCGATACCGCTGTGGTGGCTCCGGATTCGACTGGGCAGGTGCGACGTACCGAGCGAACGAGGAACGCAGTCACCAGCACCGGCTAGAGGAGGGCGGCGCACCTATGTTGGAGTGATCACTCACCAGACGAGGCGGAGATCCTGGATGACCGACGAGCAAGGACCGGACGTGGCGGTATCCGGGAAGCCAGCGGCGGTACCGGCGGTCGGTGGCCGGCGGCGCCTGACCCGGGTCGGCCTGCTGACGATCGCGGCCGTGCTCTCCGCATACCTTGTGCTCGGCCACGTCGTGGCGGTCCTTCCGGTCCACTGGGTTATGCCGCTGCTGCGCAACGCGATCACACAATCGGCCGTGCTGCTGCTGGGCGCGGTCCGCGACGCAGCCGGCTCGTGGAACATGGTGCTCGCGGTGGTCGCGATCGGGCTCGCGCTGGCGGCACTGCGGCGCAGCGATCGCGGGCGGCGCCTCGCGGGCACGGTGGCCGCGGCGGCGGCGACCGGCTTGGTCCTGTCGGTGACAACCACCGTGGTGTTGATGTGCGCGGCGAACAACGCGGTGGGCGCATGGGTCCTGTTCGCCCCGGCCGTGCCGTTCGGCGTCGTGGGCGACGCGCCCGACGAGACGGTCACCTACGCGACCATCGAGGGCAGCACGGTCCAGGCGGATCTCTACCTTCCCGCACCCGGTGGCGCACCGGCCCCGCTGGTGGTCAGCATCCACGGCGGCGCGTTCATCGGCGGCAGCAGAGGCACCAACGCCTACACCACCTGGCTGGCCGAGAACGGCTACGCCGTGCTCGACGTCGACTACCGCCTGTCCGACGAGGCCAACCACCGCTGGGACACCCAGGACGCCGACATCGGTTGCGCGCTGACCTTCGCCACGGCGCACGCTCAGCAGTACAACCTGGACTCGAGCCGGGTCGCGACCTTCGGCAGCTCGGCCGGCGGCAATCTCGCGATCAACGTGGCCAACAAGATCAACGCGGGCACCCTCCGGCCCAGCTGCGGCACCGCCGACCAGTTACCCCGCGTGCGGGCCGCGATGGCGCTCTACCCAGTCGTCGATCTCGCCGCTTCCGGCACCGAAACCGCGCTCGGCGTCGACACGGCTGCGCGGCATCTCGGGGGACCCCCCGCGCAGTACCCCGACCGCTACACCGCGGCGGACTCCGCGCCGCACATCACCGACAAGTCGCCGCCGACGCTGCTTGTCCAGGGCGCCAGCGACCACCTCGTGCTCGCCGACCACACCGCGGCCTTCGCCGCCGCCCTCACCGCGACGGGCATTCCGAACCGGTACGTCGAACTGCCCTTCCTCGACCACGCCTTCGGCTCCACCGAACTCGACGTGGGCGCCCGGGTCACCCGCGGCCTCGCCCTGACCTGGCTGCAGGAATATCTGCCGTAATCGAGACCACACCACCACGCCGGGAATAGCGCGATACCCCCTCCCGTTGCATTGGTTGCCATATCCACCAAATTGCTGTCAGACTGGGTACCAGAGGAGGCATCGTGCAGTTCGGGATTTTCACCGTCGGTGACGTGACGACCGATCCGACCACCGGCCGGACGCCGAGTGAGCACGAGCGCATCACGGCCATGGTGACGATCGCGCAGAAGGCCGAAGAGGTCGGGCTGGACGTGTTCGCCACCGGCGAGCATCACAACCCGCCGTTCGTGCCGTCGTCGCCGACGACCATGCTCGGCTACATCGCGGCCCGGACCGAGCGGCTCCAGCTGTCCACCGCGACGACGCTGATCACCACGAACGATCCGGTCAAGATCGCCGAGGATTTCGCGATGCTGCAACACCTGGCCGGCGGCCGGGTCGACCTGATGCTCGGCCGCGGCAACACCGGACCGGTGTATCCCTGGTTCGGCAAAGACATTCGCGACGGCATCTCGCTCGCGATCGAGAACTACCACCTACTGCATCGACTCTGGCGCGAGGACGTGGTCGACTGGGAGGGGAAGTTCCGCACCCCGCTGCAGTCGTTCACCTCGACCCCGCGTCCACTGGATGGTGTTGCGCCGTTCGTCTGGCACGGCTCGATTCGAAGCCCGGAGATCGCGGAGCAAGCCGCCTACTACGGCGACGGGTTCTTCGCCAACAACATCTTCTGGCCGAAAGAGCACTTCCAGCGGTTGATCGCACTGTATCGACAGCGCTACGAGCACTACGGTCACGGCGCGGCCGACCAGGCGATCGTCGGCTTGGGCGGGCAAGTGTTCATGCGCAAGAATTCGCAGGACGCGGTTCGCGAGTTCCGGCCCTATTTCGACAACGCACCCGTATATGGACACGGGCCGTCGTTGGAGGATTTCACCGAGCAGACGCCGCTGACCGTGGGCAGTCCGCAAGAGGTCATCGACAAGACGCTGACCTTCCGCGAGTCGTTCGGCGACTACCAGCGGCAGCTGTTCCTGATGGACCATGCGGGGCTTCCGCTGAAAACCGTGCTGGAGCAACTGGATCTCCTGGGCGCGGAGGTAGTCCCGGTGCTGCGCAAGGAATTCGAGGCCCTGCGACCGGCGCACGTCCCGGACGCACCGACCCACGCGTCGTTGGTCCTGGCCCGCGACGCCGCACTGGGGGCGACTCGATGACCCGGATCGCCGTGGTCTCCGCCGGCGTGTCCCAACCCTCGTCGACCCGACTGCTGGCCGATCGACTGGCCGCGGCCGCGGACCGAGCGCTGTCGTCGCGCGGCGGGGACGTGTCCTTCGATGTCATCGAAATGCGTAGTCATGCCCACGATCTGGCCAACTCACTGTTGACCGGATTCGCGGCGGGTGGGCTACGCGAGACGGTCGACGCGGTCACCACCGCCGATGGGCTGATCGCCGTCACGCCGATCTTCAACGCGTCCTACAGCGGCCTGTTCAAACTGTTCTTCGATGTGCTGGAATCGGATTCGCTCGCCGGGATGCCGGTGCTGATCGGTGCGACCGGCGGCTCCGCGCGGCATTCCCTTGCCCTCGAACACGCGGTGCGGCCGATGTTCAGCTATCTGCGCGCAGTGGTCGTGCCGACGTCTGTGTACGCGGCATCCGAGGATTGGGCCTCGGCGGAGGCGGACGGACTGAACGTCCGCATCGACCGTGCCGCAACGGAATTCGCGGCCACGGTGGCGACCACGCAGCCGCGTCGCGGCATCGATCCGTACGACGATCCGGTACCGTTCGCCCAGCTGCTCGCCTGACCCGTACGACCATTCACCGACCAACCACCTGTCCACGTAATTGAAATCTCAACTATATGAAGGAGAACATTATGACCACCGGAACCACCAACGCGCTGACCGCGGGTACCTGGGCCATCGATCCGACGCACTCCACCCTCGGCTTCTCGGTGCGCCACCTGATGGTCAGCAAGGTGCGCGGCCGCTTCACGGACTTCTCCGGCACGTTGGTCATCGGCGCGGACGGCGCCGCATCGGCCGACGTCGAGATCCGGGTCGACTCGATCACCACCGACAACGAACAGCGCGATGGGCACCTGCGCACCGCGGACTTCTTCCACGCCGAGGAATTCCCGGTAGCCACATTCAAGTCCACCGGGTTCCGGGTCAACGGCGGCGATTTCGTGGTGGACGGCGAGTTCACCATCCGCGGCGTCACCAAGCCGGTCACGCTCGATGTCGAATTCCTCGGCGTGAACCCCGGCATGGGCCAGGGCCCGGTCGCCGGCTTCGAAGCCAAGACCGTGATCAATCGCCGCGACTTCGGCATCACCATCGACATGCCGCTGCCCGACGGCGGCGCGGTGATCGGCGACAAGATCACCCTGAGCCTGGAGGTCGAGGTCGCGCTGCAGTCCTGATCGAGCGAGCGTTCCCGCAGGAGATCGGGTCTTCTGCGGGAACGTTTTCCGGTCAGAACAGGGTCATCGGCTCGGTCGGCGTCGGCTCGGGCAGCGGCTCGAGTTCCGGCAGCCGCGCACGGACCTCATCGTGGAAACGGCGGGCCAATCCCAATGCGGCGGCATTGTCCGGAGTGTGGATGAACACGGTCGGCGACCTGCCTTCGCGCAGCCAGGCACAGACCGTCGCGATCCACGGTTGCCAGCCGTCGACGGTCTGCTCGAGGTCGTCGCGGCCGTGATACCGCACGATCGGAAACTCCGTCACGGCGCGCATCCGGCGTGGCACCCGCGGCTTCTTCCCCCACGCCTCCCGCTCGCCCGCACTGACCGGCGCAGCGCCGAAAAGCACTGTCGTGTCGAACGGTATCCACTCGGCGCCGACTCGGGACAACACGTACTCCAGCTGCCGCGCCGCCTGCTCGTCGGCGAAAAACGCGGGATGCCTGACCTCGACGGCGGCCCGATAGCCGCCCGGCATTCGGCGCAGGAAAGAAGCCAGCGCGCCGAGATCGGTCGGCCCGAACGAACCGGGCAGTTGCACCCACAGCGCGTGGATGCGCTCACCCAGCGGCTGCATCGAGGTGAGGAACGATCGCAGGTCCTCGTCGGCGCCGATCAGCCTGCGCTCGTGGGTGATCGGCTTGGGCAGCTTGATCACGAAGCGGAACTCGGGATGGGATTGCTTCGCCCACGATTCCACCGTGCTGCGCGACGGCGTCGCGTAGAACGTCGTATTCCCCTCGACCGCGTTGCACCACGTGGCGTAGAACCGCAGCCGCTCGCCCGGCGCGAGCTGCCGGTCCTGCCACGCCGCGTGCGTCCACATCGCACAACCCACGTGAAGCCGCATGTCTGTGACGCTAACGCAGACGCCTGACCGGGGACCACGGGCGGTGGGGCGAGGATCGATATCGGTGGTGCGCCGAGGTGGGACGCGACATGTTCACGTCCCCTGTCACCGGTTCGATACCACCGATGACCCCTGGGTAATCGTGGCGATATCGAGAGCCCCACGACCAACCATGCGACAGGGCGTCGAACACGGTGAAATCCTGCGGCACAAAGAATAAAGCGATGTGGAGCGTCCGTGTCGGTCCCACGACCCGGCTCCACCGCTTGACCTCAACCACGCTCGAGGGCGGACTATGGAGTCATGACTCGACCCACTGGTACCTGGAATTCCGCCTACGACGACGACACCGCGCCCTGGGTGATCGGCGCGCCACAGCCCGCCATCGTCGAACTCGAGCGAGCGGGGCGGATTACGGGGCGCGTGTTGGACCCCGGGTGCGGCGCGGGCGAGCACACGATTCTGCTGACCCGCCTCGGGTACGACGTGCGTGGGATCGACATGTCGACCAGCGCCGTGGCCCATGCGCGCGCCAATGCGGCGGCGCAGGGAGTCTCCCACGCCACGTTCGAGGTGGCAGACGTGCTCACACTCGGTGACCGACCGGATTTCGCCGGTGCCCCGGCCGGCTCGGCGCCCGCGTTCGACACCATCGTCGACAGCGCGCTGTTCCACGTTTTCAGGACCGAGGACGAGGCACGCGCCGCATACGTCCGGAGTCTGCACGCGATCTGCAAGCCGGGTGGCACGGTCCATGTTCTCGCACTCTCGGATGCCGAATCGGGCTTCGGCCCCCGGATCAGCGATACGCTGATCCGGCATTCGTTCCGCGACGGCTGGACGGTGGAAGATCTCGTGCCCACGCGATACCGAGGACGGATCACCGACGCGGTGGCCCACGAGGCAGCGCACTTGCAGGTCTCCGAGTCCGGCCAGGTCGACGCTGCCGCGTGGCTGGCCAGGATCCGCCGCCACTGAACTGCGCCGCGCGTCGAACTCCTTCGGGCGCTTCGCTTCCCATCGAGCCGATCGGGCGGACGGTTCCTGTGTAGTGCCTGGGAACCTGTCGTGACCCTGCCTTCGCGTGCGGTTCGCCGGGCGTCGGCCCGGTAAAGTACGGGCCGGGGTAGTACTGAAAGGTGCGCGGGGGCAACGCACGGGTGATAGGAGAATCCATGCCGACCGGCCGCATCCGATCCGGTGTCATCGCAGGGTTCGCCTTGGTGATGACGCTGACAGTGGCGGCGTGTTCGTCCTCGGCGCCCGAGAGTCGGCCGGGCGCCCCCGGCCCGATACCCGCGCCCATCGCCATCACGCCGGGCTCCGGCGCGGATGACGTCGATCCGCTGGCGCCTACCCAGGTGAGCGCGGTCGACGGCCAGCTGACCTCGGTCACGATGACGAACGAACAGGGCAAGATGGTCGAGGGCATATTGACGCCGGACAAGACGACCTGGAAGCCCGCGGAGCCACTCGGTTACGGCCACACCTACACCGTGACGGCCGAAGGACTCACCATCACCGGCAAGACCGGCCCGACCACGTCGACGTTCTCCACGTTGACCCCGCACAACCAGACCAAGGTGTATCTGACCACCACCGGCGGAACGCCGCTGGCCGACGGCGCGACGTTCGGCGTCGGCGCGGTGGTGGTGGCCCACTTCGACGAGGACGTTCCCGACCGTGCCGCCGCCGAGAAGCATCTGTCGGTGACCACAGACCCGCCGGTCGAGGGCTCCTGGTACTGGCTCGACGACCGCAATGTCCATTGGCGGCCCCGTGAGTACTACGCGCCGGGCACCAAGGTCAGCGTCGCGGCGAACATCTACGGAAAGGAACTCGGCCACGGCCTCTACGGCCAAGAGGACACCAAGACCACATTCACCATCGGCGCTGCGCATGTCTCGATCTCCGACGACAACACCAAGCAGATCCAGGTCTTCGAGAACGGCAAACTGATCCGCACCATGCCGACCTCGATGGGCATGGGTGGCAGCGAAGTGGTCGCGGGCAAGACCATCACGTTCTGGACCCAGCCCGGGATCTACACGGTGATGAACAAGGCCAACCCGGTGATCATGGACTCCTCCACCTATGGCCTGCCGATCAACTCCCGCCTGGGCTACAAGGAAGCCATCGGCTGGGCGACCCGGATCAGCACCGATGGCATCTACCTGCATCAGCTCGACTCCACGATCTGGGCACAGGGCAACAGCAACGTCTCGCACGGCTGCCTGAATCTCAGTGGCGAAAACGCCCGATGGTTCTTCGATTTCGCCGTCCCCGGCGATGTCGTGGAGATCCGCAACACCGGGGGCGCTCCGCTGGAGGTCTGGCAGAACGGCGACTGGGGTTTGCCGTGGGACCAGTGGGTGCAGGGCAGTGCGCTGAACTAGCGCACCCGAACCTGACGGTCTCGGCGACACGCTGATCGGTCTTGCCGACGATCGGCGCCTCCACTAGCCTCCTGCTGTCGCAAGACCATTCGGTCTCCAATCCCCGCGCGACAAACCCAGGTGGCACGGGGTGGGACCCGCGTACATGATCGGAGCCGATTCGATGGCGATGCTGTTGTACTACGCACTGCTGCCGCTCTATCTCGCCGAAGCCCTCTTGCACCTGCTGGACTGAGGCGGTCGACGCCGGCCCCGGCGAACTCCCCGCCTTGCGGGCTGATCCGCGCCGGGGAGCTGGGCGTTGTCGAAGACATCCGCCCAACGACGCGGCTGTCGCCGGGCATCCCGTGCATCAGCCGTCGTAGGAGACGTGCGGCGTCCACGCGGCGGCGGGGCGGGTGGCTGCCGCGTACAGCGCCTCGGCGACTCGATCCCGGGTGAACGCTCCCTCGCCGAGCACTCCGTTGATCTGCACCGCGACCGCGCGGATGCCCACGGGCGACAGCGTGGTGTCCAAGCTGGTCACCAAGTTGCGCACGGCCGCCTTCTGCACGCCGAGGGAGGCGGCCTGATTCCACGGCTTGTCCGCGGCCGCACTACCGGTGACCAGCACGCGCGCCCCCTCGGCCAAAAACGGGCGCGCCGACTGAACCGCGGGAAGCAACGCCGCGGCCCCCACGGTGAAGTCCTCGATCAGCTCCGGCACCGACAACTGCAGCGGATCGGCCTGACGGAAGACGCTCGGGTTGAAGTGCAGCACGTCGATGCGTCCGCGGCGCTCCCCTACGCCCGCGACGACCCGGCCCACATCGGCGGGATCGGCGAGGTCCACCCCGACCCCCTCGGCATCGAACCCTTCTCCCCGCAATTGCTCCGCGAGCGGCTCGGCCTCCGCGGCCAAGCGACAGACCAACACCGTGGCGAAGCCATCCCGGGCGAACAGGCGAGCGACCGACAGCCCGATACCGGGACCGGCGCCGAGCACGACAAGCACAGGAACAGTCATACTTCCCGAGCCTAGGTGGACTGCCGTTCGCCCGGCCACGACATGACGATTCGTCGACGGATTGCGGCCGTTCTCTCATCGGTCGACGTCGGTGACCATGGCGGCGGCGCGGGGTGTGCACGGGCCGAAGACGTCACGCCCGGCCATGCGTCCCGACCGTGGGTATTGTCGGATCCAGGACGAGGACGAGGCGTCGAGGAGCGATCCGGTGGAACGTAGGCCGAAACGGATGCCGGCCGGGCCAACCGCCGCGCCGGCCGACGAGGACACCGTCCCGTTTGCTCGGATCAGCGAGCGACCTCGCTCCGCGGTTCCTCGCCACCGCCGTACCGACGTCCCTCGTCGCCGCGGCGCCGAGCCGCGGCGAAAGCCCCTGCGCTCGGCCCGAATCGCGACGCAACTGGTGGCGTCGGCCTGCGCCCTGGCGATCCTGGCCGGAAGCGGATTCGCCTGGTCCGCCGAAACCACTTTCGATCACGGATTCACCCGCACCGATGCCATCGGCCAGGATGCGCCGCGCTCGCTCGGCGGTGACCTGAACATCTTGCTGATCGGCCTGGACACCCGCAAGGACCAGGACGGCAACGACTTACCGAAGCCGATTCTCGACCAGTTGCACGCCGGCGACGGCCTGGAGGGCGGCTACAACGCGAACTCGCTGATCCTGCTGCACATTCCCGCGGACATGCGAAAGATCGTGGCGTTCTCCATCCCGCGCGACGACTACGTCCAGGTCTCCGGTATCCCCGGCTACGACCACGCCAAGATCAAGGAGGCGTACGGCCTGAAGAAGGCCGCCGCGCAGGCCGCGTTGATCGCCTCCGGCGAGAAGAACCCGGTCACTGTGGAGCACGCGGGCCGGGAGGCCGGCCGCGCATCCCTCGTGTCGACGGTGCGCAACCTGGTCGGTGTCCCGATCGACCGCTTCGCCGAGATATCGCTAGCCGGTTTCTACGACCTGGCCACGGCACTCGGCGGTGTGGACGTGTGCCTGAATCACGCCGTGGACGACAGCTTCTACTCGGGCGCCGCCTTTCCGGCCGGGCCGCAGCACCTCGATGGCTCCGATGCGCTCGCGTTCGTCCGGCAGCGCCACGGCCTGGAGAACGGCGACCTCGACCGCACCCACCGGCAGCAGGCGTTTCTGACCTCGGTGGGCAAGTCGCTGAAGGGTTCCGGCACTCTGACCAATATCACCGAGCTCGCCCAGTTGATGGACGTGGCGCACCGGGATGTCGTGCTCTCCGGTGGCTGGAATCTGCTGGACTTCGCACGCGACCTCGGCACCGCGGGAGTGATGCCGGTCGAGTTCCGCACGCTGCCGGTGCTGCGCTACGACACCGTCGACGGCCAGGACGTCAATATTGTCGACGCCGCGGCGATCAAGGAGCAGGTGCGCGCCGCGTTCGACGGCGAAGGGCCGCAGCCCACTCCGGCGCGTCCGCCGACCAGCACCGTCGACGTGCGCAACGCCAGTCACGTCGAAGGTCGAGCCGCCGCGCTCTCCACCGCGTTGACCGCCCGCGGTTACCGGCAGGGCAGCATTGGCAACGGCACCTATGCCGACGACTCCGACACCACGATCGCCTACGGCCCCGGCGCGGAGGCCGACGCCACCCAGCTGGCCGACCTCCTCGGTGGACTCCGCGCCACCGCGTCGCCCGATCTGCTGCCCGGCCACGTCGAGATCGTCATCGGCAGCGATTTCGCCATGCCCGCCGAGTTGGACACGACCTCGGCTACCTCCGAATCCCGGTCGAGTGAGTCGACGGCGCCGACGCCGGACTCGGGCACGCCGGTGACCACCACCCTCGGCGACTCGGTGCCCTGCGTGAACTGACTTGCCCGCGCCTCAGCCCTTGTTCAGCCCTTATTCGACGACGGCCTTGATCCGGTTCAGCGTCTCTCGCATTCCTTCGACATTCGTCTTGCCGCGAGCCCATCCGGCCAGCAACCAGTACATCCGCAGGGCCGGGTTGCTGTGCAACTGGAACGACTCTGTCACGTCGGTACCGCCCTCGACCGGCTCGAAGACATAACGCCAGGTGTTGATCGGTATGCCGCCCGGCCCGAGCACGGTGAAGGCGAACTCACGGCCCGGCTCGCAGGCAATGATCCGGCACACCGTCCAGTACCTCAACCCCCAGCCGTTGCGGTTGACATGCCCACGGAACATGACCCCCACCGCGGGCTCGGTGGCGCCGCCGAGCCATTCCGCGGCGAATGTCTCGGGACTGAACCGTCCGGTGTTCTCGATATCGCTGACCAGCTCCCAGATCGCGTCGGCGGGGGCGGCCATCCGAACTGTCACGCTGTCATGCATGGCCGAACGCTAGCAGGCGGTCCGGCGCGCCGCTGGGACCATTCGACCGGCTGCACACCGAGTGGCCCGGCTGTCCGGATCCGCGACCGAAACCGCGGGGTCGACACTCTGCTCCCTGATGGCGCCGACTCCGGATGCGCGACCGCCACCTTCGTTCCGGCCCGCTCGGGAATGCCTCGTTCAGACATTAGATTCAGTGCCGTGACCCCCGCCGCGAAGATCCCGTTCCCTCCGCGCATCCACGCCTTCACCGATGACGCGCTCGGCGAACACGATGCCGTCGCGCTTGCCGAACTGGTGCGCACGGGAGCCGTCGGGGCGGAAGAACTCGCCGCCGCGGCGGCGGCGCGCGCCGAACAGGTCGAAGAGTTGGCCGCGGTCGCCTACCCGAGCTACTCGACACCACTGTCGCCCGAGGAGCGCGGCGGCGCGTTCTATGGCGTCCCCACCTTCGTGAAAGACAACACGGACGTCGCTGGCATGCCGACCAACCAAGGCACCGCCGCCTTCCACGCCACGCAGGCACGAGAGCACGGCCCCTACACCAGACAGTTGCTCAGCACCGGCGTCACCGTTCTGGGAAAAAGCGCCATGCCCGAGTTCGGGTTCAACGCCAGCACCGAGCCGCCGCATGCTCGTCCGACCCGTAACCCGTGGCATCCGGGCTATTCGGTGGGTGGGTCTTCCGGCGGCGCTGCCGCGCTGGTCGCAGCGGGAGTCGTCCCGATCGCGCACGGCAACGACGGCGGCGGTTCGATCCGGATTCCGGCCGCGTGTGCTGGACTCGTCGGCCTGAAGCCGAGCCGCGGACGCCATGTCGACGCGGGAATGACCCGCGCGCTTCCGATCAACATCGTCAGCGAAGGAGTGCTCACCCGCACAGTGCGGGACACCGCCGCGTATATCGCTGCCGCCGAACGGTATTGGCGCAACCCAGCACTGCCGCCGATCGGTCACGTCGAGGGCCCCGCCGCCCGACGGATGCGGATCGCACTCGTTCTCGACAACCTCGCGGGACCGGTCGCACCCGGACCGATCCGTGCCGCCGTCGAAAAGGTCGCCGCCACACTCGAATCCAGCGGCCACTCGGTCGAGCCGGTGCCGTTGCCGTTCGACGCGAGGCTCGAAACGGACTTCCTGCACTACTGGGGTCTACTCGCGGCCGTGATCACCACGACCGGAAGATTCCTCGATCGACGTTTCGAGGCCGGGCGCGTGGATGACCTGACCACTGGACTGCGCAAGCTCTTCATGCGTCGCGCGCTGCACACCCCGCTCACGCTCTACCGACTACGCGCGGCGGCGGACATCTACCAACGAGCGCTCGGCCCGTTCGACGCGGTGCTGCTTCCGGTCTTGGGCCACACCACACCCGAGCTCGGCCTCCTCAGTCCGACTGTCCCATTCGACGAATTGATCGACCGGTTGCGCACTTACGTCGCTTTCACCCCGATCAACAACATCACCGGCACCCCCGCGATAGCGATCCCGGCGGGCTTGACCGCGGAAGGGTTGCCGATCGGTGTCCAGCTCGCCGCGACCCGCGGCAACGAGCGCACGTTGCTCGAGTTGGCCTACCTGGTCGAGTCCGAGCAACCGTTCCCGAGGTTGAACCGACCTTGATCCGGTGGCCGTGCGCCGTGCCCTGCTCTGCGTCCGCCCGATTTCGCGGTGGGCGCGGCAGCAGCCGCTCACGGCGCGCCGATACCCGCCGCGGGCGCCGGGCGTTCCCGGTGCACCGGGCCGTGCGCGTCGTCGCAGTGGTCGTTCAGCATCGGCAGCAGATGCCGCGCGTCGCCGACGGCCGCCGCATCGACGACGTGACTATGGTCGACCTGCAATGTGGTGTGGGTGATGTCGTAGTCGTGATCGAGCAACCGCTCGATCCGCTGACGTAATCCGTGGCAGTCGGCGCCCGCTCGGACCAGTACGTGCGCCGACAGTGCGATCTCGCCGGAGGTGATCTGCCAGACATGTAGATCGTGCACCTCGTCGATGCCGTCCAGCTCGACGAGCCCGCGCCCGAGCGCGTCCGGATCGACGCCCGCGGGCGCCGCCTCCAGGAAGATGCGGCCGGATTCACGCACGAGCCCGAGCCCCGCCTTCACCATCAAGGCGACCACGATCAACGTGGCGATCGAGTCCGCCCTGGCGAATCCGGTGACCAGCACGATGAGTCCGGCCGCGGCGGTGGCGATGAATCCGTACAGGTCGTTGAGCACATGCTGGAAAGCGCCCTCGACATTCAGGCTGGTCCGGTTCGCCTTGCTGATCGCCCACGCGGCCGCGATATTGACGACGATGCCGACCAGCGCGGTGGCCAGCACGAGCCCGCCGGTCACCTCCGGCGGCTCGAACAGCCGCCGGATGGCCTCGTAGGTCAGCCAGCCCGCGAGGACCAGCAGTGTGATGCCGTTCGCCTGCGCGGACAGGATCTCGGCACGCTTGTAACCGTAGGTGTATTTGCCGCGCGCGGGCCGGGCGGCGAGTCGAATGGCCCCGAGCGCCAGCACGATCGCGGCGGCGTCGGTGAGCATGTGCGCGGCGTCGGACAGCAGCGCCAGTGAGTTCGCCAGCAGGCCGACCACGACCTCGACCGCCATGAACCCGGCGATCAGGGTCAGCGCGACGGTCAGCCACCTGCGGTCGGCGTCACCGGACACCCCGTGTGTGTGATCATGATCGTGCTCGTGTCCCATCGACCCAACCCCACTTCCCTACACCGACATGTATGCGCATATCTGCATCTGTCGGATAGCTTAGCCCACCCTGAGCGCGCCGCGATATCCATTAAGAGTGACCTGGATCACACAGCGTCGGCCGATCGCCCCGGCCATCAGCGGGGGCTCGCCGCGGTAGTTCCGCCCACCGGAGCAGCCAGCCACATACCGGGAGATCAGCACGGAGTCGCACGATCGGAGCGGCGGCCTCAGGTCGGCGACAGCCGACTTGCGGTGTCGCGGCACGCCTATCCGTGATCAGCCTGTCCATCGTTGTCATAGGCGACCAGGACCGAGCAGGCGGCATGCCGGGCGGCCTTCTCCGCCGTACTGCCGATGAACCGTCCCCAGATACCCGAATGCCCGCTGCGTCCGAGAATCAGCAGGTCGGCAGCGTATTCGGCCGCGGAGGTGGCCAGTTCCCGCGCCGCCTGCCCCGATCTGATCTCCGCCTGCACCGCGATGCCGCGCTGTTCGGCCGTCGCCGCGGCAATGCCGAGCCATCGGCGGCAGGCCGCTTCCCCGACCGAACGCTCGTCCTCGATTTCGCCGACCACCGGACCGTAGTGCGGCAGATGCTCTTCGACGGCGACCACGGTGAGCGCGCTGCGATGGACCGCCGCCAGTTCGAGCGCCATCCGCAAGGCCGCCCGGGCGCCGGGTGAGTCGTCGTAGCCCACCACGATCCGCTGGAACACCCCTCTATTGTGCTGCTTCGAATGCGACAAGAACCAGCATTCAGCAAATCATCAGCAATTCATCGCGAATTCTCACGCTCACGACCGCGCGCCATCGTGGCGAGAGCGGCGAGGGCCGCCCTCTGCAGAGTCGGCGCCAGCGTGCGTGGCGCAGGACCGACACCTCCGCGCACCCACTGACGGCAGTATTCCTGCGACGGTCCGATACAGATCGCATGCGCCACCGGGTAGCCGGAACCGGCGACGCTCATGCCAGGGCCCAGGAGTTCGCGGTATCGATGCTCCAGCGCGCCGAAGAAGGCCTGATTATGCAGTGCCAGTTCGGTTTCCGCGGCGCGAGCTACTTCGTCGGGAATCGTGGCGAACAGCAGGCGAGCCAGGTCGCGGTGGTCTTCGACCCAGCCCAGATGGGCGTCGAGCATCGCGCGGATCGCCTGCTCCGCGCCGATTCCCGGGGCGTCCATGCGGTCGAGCACAGTGCGCTGATAGTCACGCATACCGGTGACATAGACCGCGGCGGCCAACTCGGCCTTCGAGCCGAACGCGTGGAACATACTGCCGCTGGACAATCCCAGCCGGTCGCGGACGCCCGCCACCGTGAACGCAGGATAGCCCTTGGCCAGGAGCTGTCTCGTCGCCTCGGCCAGGATCCGCCCGCGGGTGTTCGTGGCCATACTATCCACCGAACTCGGCATCAATTCCGGACCGGACGGCCACGAGTACCTGAGCGCGCACCCGCAACTTGGTCTCGAGATAGGCGGACAGGTCGATTCCGGTGAGCCGTCGCGCCTCGGCCGTCGCACGGGTGCGCAGCTCGTCCGCATCGGACACGAGCAGATCGAGGAATCCCAGATCCCGCGCCTCCTCGGGCGCGACCAGGATTCCGGTGTTCGCGGCCCGGTCGAACCCGGGCGCCGTGAGCCGATGCCGCGCGATCTCGACCCCATAGTGCGGAATGGTCAACCCGATAGCGACCTCGTTGAGGCCGACCTTGAAATCTCCGGCGACGCCGATCCGGACATCCGTGGCCAACAGCAGGAACGCGCCCTGGGCGATCGCGTGCCCCGGGCACGCGGCCACGACCGGGTAGGGAAAACCGAGCAACCGGTGGACGAGGTTGCCGCCCGCACGCAGGGTTCGACGGATGTCGTCGGCGTCCCCGGAGAACGTCGCCAGGTCGTAGCCGGCCGAGAACATCCGCGGCCGCCCGGTAAGCAGGACGACGGCGCGATCTCGCTCGGCCCGGTCCAGCGCCGCGGCGATGTCACCGATCATGGCCACGGACATCACATTCGCCTTGCCGTCGTCCATGGCGATCGTGGCAACGCCGTTGTCGAGCCGATAGGTGACACGTCCGGTCATCCGAGCCTCCTTTAGCGTTGCACTCTAGAGTAGTACTCTAATCCGACCGACTCCGCCCAGCGTCCGCAGCCGATCGCCGAGCCCGATGCACTGTGTGAAAAAGACCCGAAACAGGACCGCCACACGTCCCGATACACGGCAGAGGCGACGAATCCGAAAGAGTCTGGGGCACCCTGCCTTCGACCAGCCTCGGGGAGAGGTCCAGGTGGAGAAACCGACATGACCACAGCAATCGTCATCCGCCCGCTGGCGCCGAGCGAGCGGATCTTTGCCAACAGCGAAGTTCTGGTCGGCTATTCGCTTCGAGTAGTGGGCCGGCTGAACCTGGCCGCGCTCGCGGCGGCGTTCGACCTCGTGGTTCGCGCCCGTCCGATCCTCGGCGCCCGCCTGGAGCCGGATGGAGACGGCGGACACGTCCTGCTCGAATCGCCCGACGCGCCACCGGAGATGTCGGTCGCCGAAGGAGATCCGGAACTATTGCTGACCGGTGCGCACCTGGATCAGCGCACAGCGCTCGCGGCGCTGTGTGTCGTGCGCGATGGCGAGCACGCGGGCATCACGCTCGTCACCAACCACAGCATCGCGGATGCTTATCATTCGCTGGCAGTCTTCGCCGAACTCTGGTCCTGCTATACCGATCTCGCCCAGGGCCGATTACCCAGGCTGGAGTTACGCGGCTACCCGAAGTCGGTCGAGGAACTGCTCACCATGCGCGGCGTCGAGAAGACCCGGGCGGACACGATCCCGAGCTATCCGGCCGCCGCCCGAACTCCCTGCGCCACCGAAGATCCGGAATATCTGATACCGCGTACTGCGCGCTGCCGGCTGACCAAGGAGCAGACCGCGGCACTGGTCGAGCTGGGGCACCGGGAGAACACCACGATCAATGGACTCGCCTCCGCCGCGATCCTGCTCACCGAGGCCGAGCTGCGCGAACTATCGCTGACCGAACTGCGCTACTCCTACTCGGTCGACCTGCGCACCCGGGTGGCACCGCCCATCGGTATGACCGAGGGCACTAACGTGATCGGCTTCGCCAACTACGTCCCGGCCCCGGGCGTCGGCACCCTCGTCGAGTTGGCCCGCGGCATCAGCGACAGCCTGCGCGCCGGTCTCGCCGCCGGCATGGTGCAGCAGACGCCGCTGCACATCCCCGAGATCGCGGCCAGCCCGCCACCGCGCGCACCGGGAATCGTGCTCGCCACCAATTGGGGTCGCGTGCGCAGACCGCGGGTGCCGGAGGATCTGCGAATCACCGATTTTCGCTCGATCATGCTCGGCAAGCCGGACAAGACCGGTCGACGGCTGCAACAACCAAGCGGCACCATCATCGTCAGCACCTTCGATGATCAACTGAGCATCGAGATCCACCACCCCGAAGAGACCACCGCCCAGCAGCGTTCACGCGTACGGCTGCTGACTTCGCACCTGTCCGGGTTCGGCGCGGCGGGGGCCGGATAGCCCAGCCGACATCGCTACCCGAGCCCCCCGCGGAGTCATCCCGACAGCTCACCGGTGTCGCGCCGGTCGCTGTCGGCGGTGCGGCCGAACCGGTCAGGCTCGGGCGGCGGCGGCGCGTGCCAGTGTCTGCAACGGGTCGGTCAAAACCTCGCGGAAGGCCAACTCGGCCGCGCCGATCAGCGTCGAGTCGCCGCCGAGCGCGCTGGTGCGCAGCCGGACCCGATCCCGCACGGCCTGCAGACTGTTCACCGCCACCCGGCTGCGCACTTGCGCCGCCGAAGCCAGATAGATCTCGCGCAGTACGCCTCCGAAGACCACCATCGACGGATTGAAGATATTGACCAGGTTGGCGACACCGTAGCCGAGCCACTCGCCGACCTGGTGCAGCGCGTCGCGGGCGGCGGCATCGCCGCGGGCGGCGGCCTCCACGATCGCGTCCACCGCCGCCTGCCCCACGGGATCGGTCCCGCCCACCGCCGCGATCAGCCCGAGTTCTCCCGACTCGACTTCCAGGCAGCCCCGCGAGCCGCACGCACAGGCGCGCCCGCCGGGATGCACGATCATGTGCCCGACCTCGCCGCCGTATCCGCCCTCGCCGCCGAGCAGCTCACCGCCCATGATGATGCCGCCGCCGATGCCCACGTCGCCGTGGAGATAGATCAGGTCGGCCAAGCCCTCCCCCACACCGCGTTCGCGTTCGGCCAACGCGCCGAGGTTGGCGTTGTTGCCGACCGCGACCCGCAGGCCGAGGTCGAGCGCCTCGGTCATGCTGTCCCCGAAGGGAACATCATCGACCCAGCCGATATTCGGCCCATACCGGACGACGCCGTCCTCTTCCCGGACCATGCCGCAGAACGCGACGCCGACGCCGACACAGACCGCACCTGCCGCGGCGGCGCCGATCATCGCGCGCGCCATGTCCACCAGCGCGCCGATCACGTCTTCCGGGTCGAAAGTGCCGCCGGGCCGGGTGGTCTCGGTACGATCGAGCACCGAACCGCCCAATCCGACCCGTGCCGCGGCCAGCCGGTCCGCGCCGACGTCGAGCGCGACGACGTATACCCGATCCGACTCCGGCCGCACCACCAACGACGGCCTACCCGCCTTTCCGGTCTGGCCGGGCAGCTCCTCGCGGACCAGGCCCGCGGCGGCCAGGTCCGCGGTCAGCGCGAGGATGGTGCTGCGATTCAACCCCATTCGCTCGGCGAGTGTCGCGCGCGACACCGCACCGTCGCGATGGACGTGCCGGAGCAACACGGCAAGATTGCGCGTGCGGATCTCCTCGGGCGAAGGTGCTGCTCGCATTCACCGGGCTTTCATCGCGGGGCAGGATGCCTATCGTTGCAGGGGAGCGCGCTTGCGCGACAGAGCGTCTACTCCGGCGGCCAAGAGCAGCACAAATCCTGTCACAACGAATTTGGTGCCCGCGCTGTAGCCCATCAGCCCCATTCCATTGTTGATCACCGCGACGACCGCGGCGCCGACGACCGCGTCCAGCATCCGCCCGCGCCCCCCGAACAGGCTGGTGCCGCCGATCACGGCCGCGCCGACCGCGGTGAGCAGCACGTCGCTGCCGCCGGTGTTCGGATCGACGGAGTTCGCCCGCGACGCCGCGATCAGCCCGCCGACCGCGGCCATCGTCGAACACAGCACGAAGGCACTGATTTTCACGCGGTTCACCGCGATCCCCGCGCGGCGGGCAGCCTCCGCGTTGCCGCCGACCGCGTAGATATGCCTGCCGAACGAGGTGCGGTTGAGCACGAACGTCCACAGCAGCAATAGCGCCACGATCAGCGGCACGACGATCGGCATGCCCGCGAGCGAATGCAACTCCGGGTTGCGGCTGCGTTCACCGTTGAGCACGAGCACCGCCGCGCCCGCCACTACCGCGAGCACGGCGACGCGGAGCGCGATCACCGGTGCGGTCTCGCCGGTGAGCCCGAGCTCGGTGCGAGCCCGCAGCTTTCGGTACTGGACGATCGCGAACCCTACGACCAGTACCGCGTACAGCGCCCAGCCCAGCGACGGCGGCACGTTCTTGTTGGCGATCGCGACGATCGTCTCGTCATGGATGGAGATGTTGCGACCGTTGTCCATGATCTTCAGCGCCACACCCTGCAAGGCGAGGAACGCGGCGAGCGTCACCACGAACGAAGGGATGCCGATCTTCACCACGACAGCGCCGATCACCAGCCCGATCACGACGCCGGTGAGCAAGGCAACCAGCACGGCCAGATACCACGGCCACCCCTTGTCGGTGAGTAGCACCGCGAGTACGGCGGCGCAGACGCCGCTGGTGAACCCCGCCGACAAGTCGATCTCGCCGAGCAGCAACACGAAGACCAAGCCCATCGCGATCACCGCGATCGCCGCGCCCTGCGTGAACAGGTTGGCGAAGTTGGCCTCGGACATGAAGACCGGACGGGCCGTCCAGAAGATCGCCGAGAGGACGACAAGCGCGATCACCGAGGGTAGTGCGCCCATGTCGCCGCTACGCACCCGGCCGACATAACGGTGGACCAGATCGGTCGCCGGCGCGACCGTCGGTCGCTCGGTCGGTATCGCGATCATTATTTGACTCCGCTCGCGTCGAGGCCGAGGTTGCCGCTGCGACCGGCCGTGATCAGTTCGACGACCTGCGCGTGCGTCACGTCGGAGGTCCGGACCTGTGCCGCCATCCGGCCCAAGTAGAGCGCGGCGATCCGATCGGACACCGCGAAAACGTCGTTCATGTTGTGGGAGATCAACACCACCGCAAGGCCTTTGTCGGCGAGGCGGCGGACGAGCTCGAGCACCTGCTGGGTCTGCGCGACACCGAGCGCGGCTGTCGGCTCGTCGAGGACCACCACCTTGCTGTTCCACAGCACGGCCTTGGCGATGGCCACGGTCTGGCGCTGCCCGCCGGACAGGCTCGCCACCTGTTGGCGCACCGATGTGACCGTGCGAACAGACAAGCTCGCCAGCGTTTTTCCGGCCAGTTCCTCCATCGCGTACTCGTCGAGCACGATGCCGTGCTTCTTCTCGCGGCCGAGGAACATGTTCTGGACGATGTCCAGGTTGTCGCAGAGCGCCAGATCCTGGTAGACGATCTCGATGCCGAGCGCGGCCGCGTCACGCGGGCTGTGCACCTGCACCGGCGCGCCCTCGAAGAGGATTTCGCCCGCATCGATCGGATGCGTGCCGCCGATGCATTTGACCAGCGTGGACTTTCCCGCGCCGTTATCACCGACCAGCGCGGTCACCTCGCCGGGGTAGGCGCTGAAGGCGACATCGTGCAGAACGTGCACCGGGCCGAAACTCTTTTCTACACCCCGCAATTCGATTACCGGCAGGTCGGGCATAGGTCTAGCTCCTGGAGGGGTAGGGCCCCTTCCGCCGTCCCCTCATCGAACGGCGGAAGGGGCGTGCGAGTCAGAGGCCGTGGTCGGCACACAGTTTCGCGAATTCGCCCGCGCACAGCTCGGCCTTGGTGACATAGCCGTCGGCGAGCACATCCTTGATGTTGTCCGGGTAGATCGGCTTCGGTTCCAGCAGCACGGAGGGCACGTCCGCGTTCGCCTCCGGATCCCGCACGGTCCCATTGGACGTGCCGTGCTGCCCCTTCGCGAGTGCGATAGCGAGGTCGGCGGTCGCCTCGGCCTCCTTTTTGATCGCCTTGTAGACGGTCATGCACTGATCGCCGGCGAGCACGTTCTGCAGACCCTGGACAGTGGCGTCCTGACCACTGACCGGAACCTGGCCGTTGAGCTTCTGCTTCTTGAGCACCGCGATCGCGGCGTTGGCCAGGCCGTCGTTCGCGGCGACCACACCGCCGATATTCGGTTGGCCGGTCAGCATCTGCTCGAAGATGGTGCCCGCATCGGCGTTGTTCCATCCCGGAACCGCCTGGTCGGGACCCTTCACGTAGTCGCCCGCGTCGAAGCGGGGCTTCAGCACCCCGTCATAGCCGGTCTTGAGCAACGCGGCGTTGTTGTCGGTCGGCCCGCCGTTCAGATACGCGACGACGGGATTCACCGCCTTCTTGTCGGTCAGGCACTTCGCGACGCCTTCGCCGAGCAGACTGCCGACCTTCACATTGTCGAAGGAGACGTAGTACTGCGCTCCGCCGCCCAGCGTGAGCCGGTCGTAGTCGATGACGGTGACACCCTGCGACTTCGCCTTCTGGATCACGGCTTTGCCGGTGCCGCTGTCCAAGTTCGTCATCACCAATACCGAGGCCCCGTTGGTGATCATCTGGTCGGCGAGGGTCTGGAAGGCGTTCTTGTCGCCCTGGGCGTTCTGGATATCGGCTTTGACGCCCGCGGCGTCGAACGCCTGCTGAAGGTATTTCCGGTCCGCGGTTTCCCAGCGTGCGGAGGTCTTGCTGTCCGGAAGGATGACGCCGATCCGGGTCGGGGTGGCGGAGTTCGCCGAGTTCGTGGAGTCGGCGCCGCACGCGGTGAGTGCGGGCAGGAGCGCGACCGCCACAGCCGCGACGCTGAGCATGCCCTTACGCATAGATGGGCCTTTCGTGGAGCCACCGGCCCCGGAGATCGGCGGTCGGTCGAGGTAGAGCGAATGTTGTTCAGAGCAACATATTCGACGATGACGCGGCGCACAATACGTTCGCCGGACCAATTTGTTGTTTCACATAACAATCGCTCGGGCGTCCTCCGCTCTGGTGCAGGGCGGCCCGAGGCCAGCGGGCGAGCGCACCGGTGACCTGCTGAACAGGCCCGTCGGCAGACCGCACAGCACCGCACCCCGACGCACGGAAGCGGTGGGTGAACGCCGTCCCCGTCGCCGCAGCGCCCGGAAGCCGCAGCGCCCGGAAAATGAATGCGGCCCTGCTCGATTGGGAATGGACACCGAGGATCGGGCGCGCGGTGTCCGGGTGGCACAGTACGCTTGGCGGTGAATCATGGCGCGGTAGCGACAGACTGGGATCCGGGAGGGGAACAGTGGACACGCTCAAGCTCGACCCGGCGGCGGTGGCCGCCTACACCGCGATTGCGGACGCGGTGTCCAGACAATTGGCATCAGCGGCCGCGGTCGCCTCCGGCGCAGTGGATCCCGACCAGCTGGCCGCTGATCTCGGGCTCGTCGGCGCGGAGTTCGCGGCACGGTTCACCACGGCCGTTTCCGAACACGCGCAGGCGTTGTCGACCGCGGGGCAACTGGTCGACGCCTACGGGCAGGTACTACGCACGTACAGCGAGAACGCACAAGGTGTCGACACCGACACCGCGGGCGCGATCGATCAGGCGGGGGAGGCATCGGCATGAGAAGTCTGGGACTGCGCAAACGGGCAGCGGCCGCCGAGACCACCCGGCCATCGAGCACCGAACCCGGTGTCGATCCCCCGATCGTGGCCGCGCTGGTACGTCCACTGCTGGCGCTTCGCGCCGCACTCGGCACCGGCGTCGGGCTGCCGAACGCGACCGCGACCAGCGCACTCTCCGCCGCGTCCACGCAGGCGGCCGACGCCGAAGGCCCACATCGCGATGGCCTGCACGCGCTGGAGTCGACCTGGACCTCACGCGCGGCCGATGCCGCGGTGCCCGCACTGCGTACCACGCAGACCCAGATCGGCGACATCTCCGATCGGGGCCCGGCATATCTGTCGGTGCTCGCCGATGCCCACTCCACCTCCGGACGCGCGGCGCGGCGGGTCGACCAGATCATCGCGGAGTTCCGACGCGACGCGCGCGAAATCCTGGACAACGCCACCACCGCGCCGGACACCGACGCGGTCATCGCGCGCGCCACCCAGGCGCTGCGCGACGCCCTCACCACGGTCTCGGTCGCGCGCACGGAGATGAACGACCACACCAGGAAACTGGAGGAGATGGGGCCGCTCACCATCACCACGCCGGCCGGAATAACGCAGGGGCAGACCGTACAACCCGGTGCGACAGGGCAATTCACCCCCGGCAGCACAGCACCCGGCGCCACGACGCCGGCCGTCGGCCAGCCGCTCGACCCGGCGCTGGCCGCTCAACTCCAACTGCAGCAACAGCTCATCTCGGCCGGGGTGCAGATCGGCACCTCCGCCATCACCGCGGGCGTCGACATCGGCACGCACATCATCGACAAGATCGCCGAGGTGGGCATACACACCATCGACACCGTGGCGGCGTCCGCGGACAAGGCCATCCCCGAGCTGATCCACCCCGGCTCCACCACCCAGGACGACAGTGCGAAGAACTCTTCGAAGCTGTTCGACTTCGGCGGGTCGCACGACGGTAAACCCTCGACGTCGGTGATCCCGCCCCACGGTTCCGGTTCGACTCCGACCGTGAAGTCGGACACGCCACGGCCGGACAGCAGGGCCGTGCCCGGAGCCGGACCGTTCGCCGAGGCCGCTCCTCCGGCACCGGCCACCCGCCCGGATCAGCCGGGCCGCCCCGGCCCGACCGGCGGGTTGGTGGTTCCACCGGTACCACCCCTGTCCGGGCATGACGGGGAGCACAAGCCGCGCGACGGTCAGCTCGGCGTTACCGTGCCGTCCAGCGTGACAGCCGTCGTGCCGGTGTTGGGCGAATTCGACGATGACGCCCCCTGACCGGGAACATCCGAGTCAGGGCGCGGGCCAGAGCAATCCGTTCGACACAGGTCTGCCGATGCTGCGTATGCCGTCAGGCAAGGCGTCGAAGCGACGACGCCCACCCGCCCGCCGGAGAACGGTCCGGCGGGCGGAACCGGAACTGGACGCTCCCGAGCTGCCGCCGGCGCCGGACCAGGCGCGCATGCGACCGCGATCAGCCGAGTGGCAGCAGTGGCTCGACCCCGCGCCACCGCCCGAGAAGCTGCCCGAACCGCCCGCCGAGCGAAACCGAGCCGTGCCCGCGGGCGACGAACCACTCGCGGTGGAAGACAGCACTGTCGGGGCGCCGACGATCGTCAACCGATCCGGAGTCCAGCCGGGCACGCCGGTCCGTCGCCCCCGGCGGACCGATCAGCAGCGCGGTAACCGGCCGCTGGCCGTGCTGATCGTGCTCGGGGTCGTGGTCGCGGCCGTCTCGGTCGCGCTGACCATCGTCTACGGGACCGGAAAAGACGCGCCCCCGACCGCGACCAGCGCGCCCACACGCGCATCGGGCTCCGCGCAAACCATGTCGGCGACAACGACATCGGTGCGGCCGCCGTGGGCCATCGCTACGCCGGGATGTGAGCAGCGGCGCACGGCCGACCTCGTCTCCGGCACCGACCCGGGCGGCACCGGCAACGGTCCCGACGCCATTCTCGCCTTCGAGTACGCCTACTACGCCGAACGCTCCGGATTTCGAGCCCGCGCCGTGGTCGCCCCCGACGCGGCGGTCGCACCCGCCGAGCAGATCCAACGCGGTATCAACCAAGTACCGATCGGCACCCGCTACTGCGTGCGGATCACCCGGGCCGGGGACGACGCCGACGGGCAGATGCGGTGGAAGGTCGAGCTGACCCAGCAGTTCCCGGATGAGCAGCCGAGCACTTTCACGCAGTTCATCACCACTCGGACCGGTTCGAGCCAGACCCTGATCACCGGCGTCGCGGCTGCTTGACCTCGTCCTGCACCGAGACCACGATCCGATCCAATCCCGCGCCTGGCCACAGAACTTACGGTTCGCAGACCGACTTCACCGGTCGTTTGCATCCACTGATGAGTGCCACCAGGTACACGAAGGCAGTTCATGCGGTGCCATCGGCCCCGAACTATGGGTCGCGGCCTGGACCGAAAAGCAGATCGCGTCGGTAACTCGCTGACCAACCTTTCGGATTGTGCGCCAGGAATGGTTGAGCGGATCGGCACGGCAAGCCTCGACAGGACAGCCGGCACCGACACGTGAACAGTCACATGTTCTCTCGCACTGCTATCGCCTGAAGCAGATCCGAGTGTAAAGCGAACTGCAGGACAAGTGTTCGGTTGGCATGTTGTTCGGAAAAAAATACAGCTCCGGCGCGCGGTATCCTCGGGTTGAAGCTCATATTGTCAGTTGACAGGTCAAAGTAGCTTCTCAACTCGGCTTCGGTTATTTCGACCTCCTGGCAAATATCCAGGACCACCATACTTCGAGGGCGCTCGGAGGAATCGGCCAGCATACGGAACGAGAGGACCGAGAAAGGACCGCCTTCGGACTGCCCTTCGAACTCGCTACCGTACTCGGTCCTGGTCACCTCGTGTAGCGCCACGGAGCAGGCATCTGCGACGGACTTCGGGCTCAGGTGCCCCGGAACCTCCAACAATCGCCGGGCGACCGCATATATCTCGCTGACGAACGCCGTCATACCCACCCGTACGAATCTGTCTCGATCTCGACCATTATTCATCCCTTATACTTTTCCCAGAGCTCCTCGAGCCATTGCCTATAATAATCCGCGAAGGTGGGTGGTGACGAATCGTGCCAATCTCCCACTGTTCCATATTTCATCAGTTCAGAAATACTTTCGATCGCGTCGTCAGACATGTTGCCATCCGCGGCATCGTAGATTTCTTCGATACGCCTTCCGAAGATGGGGGACCCGAAACCGACGAGTGGACCACCCCGAGAAGCGCTTTCGCGCTGCGCGTGCTGCAGAGACCAATGCGCGCGTGCCTCGGATTTGTAAATCTTGTCCAGGTGATGTTCGATCCACTCCTCTTTGTCATCCACTGGTCCTGGTCTGAGTTTTCTGAAGGGTTCTATTGTGTGCCCGACCTCGTACGCTATGGCTACAGCTGTTTGCAACGGGTCTTCTTTGCGTCTGGGATCGATGATTATCCGCTTCAGTTCAGTAATAGTCTGCGTCCCACTGCGTTTCGGTCCATATCTGATAGTCCACCCTTCGCGCGTAATATCGTGTAGGCGCCGCAGAAGGCTAGGCGACGTGCTAATTATTACATCGACTCCCGTGCCGAATTCTTTCCAGATCGATCGCGGCAACGATATGACGTGACCAGGCGTAATTTTTGGGAGTTCCTGTCGGCCAGAACCGATCTCGGCAATGGCGAGCTCCGGACCCATGGATTGGGAGTGCGGTCTGTGCACCCACTCTTGTTTCGTCGCATTCTTGATCCTGCGCCCGCCTGCCCGGTCGGTGCGTACCTTTTCATCGGCGTCCCGCACCATCGAGCGAACTACGTCTCTGTAGGCGTTTCGTAGCGCCGCCGTTTCTAGGCTGGTGAGGCGTTTCAGCTCGTTCATAGCCGAGACCAGGGCTCTCCTTACGCCGTCGCGCATCCGATCCTCACTACTGTGGCAAGGTGCGGGTGACGCTGCGGTGCGCCACATCGCGAGTTTGTCCGGGCGGAGCGTCCAAGTGACCCTGCAGGCGACGATGCCGTCGAGCCGGCGGCGGGTGCGTACTCGCGTAGTGTCGGATACCACTGCAGGGTGCGGCAATCCTCGTGACCGGACAGGTCCACCAGGTCGGTGTCGGTGGTGCCGTCCTCCCTGGCGTGGGTGAGCCGGGAATGCCGCAGGCCGTGCGGATCCCATCCGTCGTCAGCCGCGGCGCCCAGATGTCGATCGGTGGTGCGGTAGCACATCTGCCGGCGCCGCGTGACCCGGAACGATGCCACAGATGGGTACGATGTCGTCGTCAGACGTGGCGTGGCACGACAGGAAGACCGGTCGGCTGGTGCGTGTGGTGGGCAGTTGACCGAGCAGGCGTGCGGTGCAGATTTTGTAGAGCAGTTCATCCGGCTTGCCGCTTTTACAGCAGATTCGGGCGCGCCGGTAGGAGCGGTCCGGGTCGATGATTCCCGACAAAGGACTTCTTCAGCGCGGGCCGTGGCCGCATACAGCATCTCCCACAAGGTCTGGTCTTCGAGCTGCCTCCGTTTGTCGAAGACCAGGCGATAGTTCGCCTTGCGCAGGCGGACCCGGCTGGTGTCGGGTTTGGGTCGGTGTTCGCGATACAGCCCGTCCAGCACAGGCAGTAGCGTCGCTGATCCACTGCTGGGCCTGGAAATAGTTCGAGGCGCTGACGACCGTTGCGCGTTCGGCGTTGAACGTAGCCGGAGCACGGTGCCCCCGCGCGGCGGGGATGTTGCGGTGTAGCCGGTTCGGCCCTGACCGTCGAACTCGGCGAGGTTCGCGATGCCAGCGAACGCGACCGGCAGCGCTCTTGTACAGGCGCACCATTTCCGGCCACGTGATACGCCCGGATCGACTGTGAGCCATCGCAGGTACTGCACCAGCGCCGCAACGGTGGGTATCGCGGCCGGAAGGATGGGAACCTGAGCCAGTCGCCGGGTGGGGATCATCGGCCCACGACTCCTCGAATGTCAGATACCAGCGGGAAAGCGGTGGCACGCAGCGGGGCCAAAAACTTTGTCCGGTCCTTCAGACAATAGCGTGTCATCTGACCTCCGGCCAGAGTTTCATCTGATGAATGATTCTGCGTGTCAACGGATTCAGGTTCCAATCTGAGAACAGGCGAGCGGGGTGCTGTTGCTCTGTCCGGACGTGCGGGTTTTCGAGGCACTGCTCGAAATGGTCGCGGTCGCGAGGATGAACGCTGGTCAAGTACACACCGCACACATCGATGACCGGTTCGTCTCGGCTCCAGTCCGAAGACGCGCCTGCTCGCCCGCCGACTGGGCATCACCTGCGCCGGCCGGATCATGGCCGTCAACGAACTCCTGCGTGAGATTCCCGCACGGTTCCTCGCCGACTCGTCGGCTCGAAACTCGTGGCCGAACGCGCCTCGCTACGCGCACCCGATGGGGCCATTACCCCGCCATCCGAGCCCACCCAACATTCGCACATCCGTGACTTCCGGAGACACGAGCACGTCGAACGGGGAATGGCACCAACGAATGCTCGACCGGTTCAACTGCACGGGTTTCAGCGGTGGCTCGGCTGCGGGCAGCCATGTCCCGTGCTTCCTGGGCGTGGACCGACCACCGAGATCTGCCGCCCAGTTACCTCGACCGCCGAATGCGAGTCGACTGGATCCGCATCACAGCGACACTCAGGGACGCCCGCGGCAAATCCGGGTGCGAAATGCCCGATGCTGCCCTGCGCAGCCCTCGATCGGCGAATCACCTCGCGTACTTGCGCAAGTTCTGAGCCGCGGTGGCCGGCAAGGCGCTTACTGCGTCGTGAGAATAACGACCGGAATCACCCGGTCAGTCTTTTCCTGGTACTCGGCGAAGCCGGGCATCACCCGGACCATCGCTGCGTAGCGGCAGTCGCGTTCCGGGCCCTCGGTAATCGGGGTGGCCGTCGCGTTGACGGTTTCCGCCCCTATTTCGACGGTGACCTCCGGGTTGACCCGAATGTTGTGGTACCAGTCCGGGTTAGTGGGGGCGCCTGCGTTGGACGCGACGATGACGAAAGTGTCGCCGTCGCGGACGAAGGCGAGCGGAGTGGTGCGGGACCGACCGGTTTTGGCGCCGATGGTGCTGAGCAGGAGCAGGTCACGGCCGGCGAACGGACCGCCGACCTCGCCGTGATTGGCCCGGAATTCTTCGATGATCCGGCTGTTCCAGTCGTCTGCCATAGCCGTATCTTCCCACGCCAGGTGTGACTAACAGCCACCTAACGGCGAGAACAGGCACGATAGCGGTGTGCGAGTGCTGGTGGTCGAGGACGAGAAGTTGTTGGCCGACGCGATTGCGGGCGGATTACGCAGGCATGCCATGGCGGTCGACGTGGCCTACGACGGATCCGCGGCGCTGGAACGTGCAGGCGTCAACGACTACGACGTGGTGGTGCTGGACCGGGACCTCCCTCGGGTCTCCGGCGACACCGTGTGCGGCACACTCACCGAGTCGGGTGGGCAGGCCCGGATTCTGATGTTGACCGCCGCGAGTGCGGTCACCGAGCGGGTGGCCGGCCTCGGGCTCGGAGCCGACGACTATCTGACGAAGCCCTTCGCCTTCGCGGAGTTGGTCGCGCGCATCCAAGCGTTGGGACGGCGGGCGCGTGCCGCCACTCCCCCGGTACTGGAACGGTCCGGGATCAGGCTGGACCCGCACCGTTTCGTCGTGACCCGCAACGGCGGGCCGGTGTCCTTGTCACGCAAGGAGTTCGCGGTGCTCGCCGAATTGCTCCGGGCGGACGGCGGCGTGGTGTCGGCCGAACAGTTGCTGGAGAAGGCGTGGGACGAGCACATCGACCCATTCACGGGCGTGGTGCGCTACACCATCATGAACGTGCGCCGCAAGCTCGGCGAGCCCCAGCTGATCGAGACCGAGCCCGGTGTGGGATACCGGATCCGGTGAGAGGACGGACGATTCGACTGCGGCTCACGCTGCTGTACGCGGCAGCCTTCTTCCTGGCAGGAGCGGTGCTCATCGCGCTGATGTACTTCTACCTGAACCAGTCGCTGGAACGGCGTCCCGGGGTGGGCGCGCAGAAGGTGGTACGAGAGTATCTCGCCGCGCGAGCGGGGCGAACTGGGACCGGGACTGGTGAGTTGTATCGGGCATTGATCGATCAGGCCGAGCGGAATCGGCGAGATACCTTGCGTGCCATGCTGGTGTGGTCGCTGGTGTCGCTCGGGGCGGTCGGGATCGCTGCGGGCGGGATCGGCTGGTTGATGGCCGGCCGGGCCTTGCATCCCTTGCAGCGGATCACCGCGACCGCACGACGCGTGGCCGACACGCGCCTGCACGAGCGCATCGCGCTCGACGGACCCGAGGACGAAATCAAGGATCTGGCCGACACCTTCGACGCAATGCTGGAGCGGTTGGACCGGGCGTTCGACGGGCAGCGCAGGTTCGTCGCGAACGCCTCACACGAACTGCGCACGCCGCTGACGATCAACCGGACACTGATCGAAGTGGCACTGGACGCACCGGATGTCGCGGAGTCCACCCGCGTGCTCGGCAGTACGCTGCTCGAGGTCAATCACCGCCACGAACGACTCATCGAAGGCCTGCTGGTGCTGGCCACCAGCGAACAATGTCCGACTGAACCTCGCGGCACCGATCTCGCCGACATCGCCCGCAGTGCGATCACGGTCGCGACGAGCGCCGCCGGCCAGGCCGGTGTGCGGATCACCGCCGACCTGCAGACGGCCCCCGTGATCGGTGACCCGCTGCTGCTGGAACGCCTCATTCAGAATCTGGTCGACAATGCCGTGCGCTACAACCTCGCAGAGCACGGCTGGGTGTCGGTTCGGTCCCGATCGGTCGCTGACCACGCCGAACTCACTCTCGACAACAGCGGCCCAGTGGTCCCGGCCGTGGAGGTCGACGGGCTCTTCGAACCGTTTCGCCGGTCGTTGTCCGCCGAGCGCCTCGCCGACTCCGGAACCCGCGGGGCCGGGTTGGGGCTGTCGATCGTGCGCTCGGTCGCCCACGCCCACGGTGGCGCCGTTCATGCGGTGGCGCGTCCGGAGGGCGGGCTCACGGTGACAGTCGCCCTCCCGCTCGCCGGTGGGCACGACAAGTTGACAACCAACACCACCCGAATGGCTGCCTGCGAGCCAACAGACCGTACCCAACCACAGGGAGGAGGAACAGAAGTTCCTTAGACCGTGTCTTACGTCACGTCGATGTGATTCGTTTAGGACGTGTCGGGATCGGTTGTGCCGCATGATGTTCGGTCCTGGTCGATGAGTTGTTCAAGCGGCTAGTGTCGGATGAGTTGTGGGAGTTGGTGGAGCCGCTGCCGCCGAAGTTCACCCCACGCAAGCAGGGTGGGGGCACGGTGCCGACTGATCAGCGGGCGGTGTTCACGGCCATGGTGTATGTGCTGACCAGCGGTTGCGTGTGGCCTATGCTGCCACCGTCGTTCGGCGTCACCGTCCCCACGGCGCATCGTCGGTTTACCGTGTGGACCGAGGCCGGCCTGTGGCGGCGATTACACCGCGCGGTGCTGGACGAGCTGGGCCGCCATGGCTTGATCGACTGGTCGCGGGCGGCGATCGATGCGGCGTCGGTACGAGCGAAAAAGGGGGCGCCATGACCGGTCCTAGCCCGGTTGACGAGGAAGGCGTGGGCGAGCATTGACTCCAGGAGGGATAGCGGCGGACCTTGTGCTCGTCGAGCCCGGCCAGCCCCTTCTCGGACTAAAATTCTCTTCCACCTGCCACCTGGAGCCGGCGGTCTTCACCAGGGTGGTCAGTAGTACCGGCTCGGTGGATTGGCAGCGGTAGGCTAGTTCGCCGGTGGTGCGGTTGCGGCGGATCAGCAGCTGGCGGTGGCCCGGCTCCGCATCGGCGAGATCGATGAGGGCCCAGTCGTAAAACCGGTGCCTCTTCGCGCCTGGTCCGGCCGAGAGCTTCTGCCAGGCCCGTTTGGCCCCTTCGCGGCCAGCGCATCGGCGTGGAACGTGCCCCACCAGTGGTCACTTCGGCCGAACAGGCCTCGGCGAGGACATAGCCGATCCGCGTTCCTCCTAACTGCGCGGCATCGGTACTAGCGCTGGACGCCGGCGGTGCGGGTGCCCTTCTTCACGTCGCCGGTCTCGTCGACGACCAGCACCGTGGTTCGACCCCCGCGAACCGCCCCGCAATACGCGCAATGGCCAGCTCGAACGCTTCCCGCCAACGAGCGGGATCTATGCTGTGACCCGCGCACCGTCTCATCGTTATTCCGCACAGGTCACGATGGTCGACGGTGGCCGTACCCGTACCCCGACCAGGCCCCATCGGCATGCCCGAGAACCCCAGTCGACCAGTCCGAGTCCGCACTCCGTGTCCCATTCGGGCCAACGTCATGACTGCGAACTCTGGCGGTGCATGAGTGACCGATCGAGTATCTCGGTGTACATGATCCGGCCGTCCACGATGTCCAGGGTCAGCATGCATTCCGAGGGCGAGAGAGGCACACAACGATGGCCCGGACCGTACGGCTGCCCCGTGGATGATCTGCCGTACTGATGCTCTGGCAAAAGTCATCACCGCAGCCGCACTCGCCAACCAGACGCAGATCTCACGCGCAGATGGCCAGATCGTGTTCTCCTTCATTCTCCAGGCGGGCGGCCAGCTCGGCGATGAGATCTGGGAAGGCGTCGCGAATGAACGAGTGGTCCTGCTCCATGGGCGGAGGGTAGCCGGGGCGGCAGACTGAGAGCGATGACACGTCGCCGCCATAGCCAGCGGCCGCGTTGGCGGCCTTGCCGGATCGGCCCAGCCTGATCGATCTGCGACGCCGCGTCGCGGCGATGATGCCGCGGGTTGATCTGCCGGAGATGGTGCGGCCGCGCGGTCTGCGGTCAGCCTGGCGCCGGATGAATCTGGTGGACACGCCCGTATGAAGGGAGCATCTGGCAATCCTGGTTTCGTACCGAGGCATAGTTATCTGGTCTTCAGTGCCTCGAGTACACCGGTGGTGAGTTCTTGGAAACCGAAGGGCGCGTCTTTTGGGGGTCTAGGACCCAGCCGGACGGCGACTATCCCCTCTTCCGGCAAGACGGCCAGAGTCTGGTTGTTGAAACCGAGAGCCCAGAAGGTGTTGCGCGGAGCGGTCGGTAGCACGGGCCCTTCCAACGCAGCGTGCGTGCCTCGTCCGGTGGTGGCCAAAGCGGGCGACACTACGACACCGTCGGCATTCAACCACCACAGCAATCCGTAGCCGCGGTTGAGGTCGGTGCTCGGGGTAACCGACGCTCGTGCGTAGTCGGCGTCGATGATGGTTGTGCCGTTCCAGTTTCCTTCATGGAGCATGAGGACGCCGAGGCGGGCGAGATCAAGACAGGTCGTGTTGAGACCCATGAAGGTCATTGCGCCACCTGAACGGTCTCGTTCGAGATGGGAGGAGTCCATGCCAAGTGGGCCGAAGATGTGGTCTTCGGCGTAGTCGGATGGATGTACTCCGGTTGCCGACCACAGGACCTTCGACAGTACCTGCACTGCAGAGTTGTTGTAGACCCACGCCGTGCCAGGCTCGACGCTTTGGCCGAGTCCGATGGCGAATTCCGACTTGTCCGCCGCCTTCAACGCCATCTCTCCATAATCGGTGGCGGCGTCCCAGTCTCGACCAGAGGTCTGGGTGAGGAGGTGTTGCACCGTCACGCTCTCCGAACGTGTCCCGCGCCATTCCGGTATGTAATCGGCGACCCTGTCCGACAGCGACAGCTCGCCACGTTTCACCGCCACGCCCACCAGTAGCCCGGTGAGCGACTTGGTCACGGAGAAGGCCTCCCGCGGGGTCATTGTCGGTCCGGGACCGTGCTCGTCGACAACGACCCTGCCGTCGCGCACGACCGCCACACACGTCGACTTCGCCGCAGCCGCCTCGGACGCGAGGGCATCGAGCGCCGCAGGGTCGAAGCCGGCGTGCGTGGGGGTCACGCGCTCCCACGCCACAACAGGGAATATCGCTTCGACACCAGGGGCTTGCCGAACGGCGCTCGGGGCCGCCGGTGCCTCGCCGGAGCATCCCGCGACGACAACGATCGCAGCGGTTACAGCCGCTGCCCGACGCCACCACGCGCGCGAGGAAATGATGGCTGAGTAGGCAGTGGCGTTACCGGTCCGGAAGGTCCGGTGTTCGACGACATCCAAGGCTCATCCTCGATCTTGTTCGTTGTCCGTATGACACATGGCCGACCCGGCCGGCGGCGGAGGCCAGCTGCATGGCGTCCTCAGGGTACTCAGCAAACCGTGGGAGACATGTCCCGCAATCGACAGCTTTCCTCGAGGTGATGTGTTGTCGAGAGCGCTGTCGGTCCCGTCGGACGACCAATATCCACACCTAAGCAATCCCCGGACAGATAGGCAATACTCTTGTCTAGAATTCTAATCGAATGTCATGCTCATGTGGAAGAACTACGGAGGTTCAAACTATAATGAACAAGCTGCCTGCCTTCCGTCGAGGTCGCGGCGACGCTAGGTCGATTCGGCCTCGCGGTGATGCGCGAGCTGCGGTGTTCGCAGTCGTACTGGGATTCGCGGCGGCAGCGCCGGTCGCGGTCGGACCGGCCTCCTCGGCGGCCGCCCCGACCGCTGATGTGATGACCAACGTGGCCTGCGGGTGGAGTCCCCGGATCGGCGCGGCCACGCTCAATATCGCCTACCCGGACACCTTCGCGAATTACTGGGAGACCTTTCTACCAGCGGTTCCAGGCACGAGCCTGACCGTTCACGGCGACTTTCCGCATGCGCGGTACATGTCGTTCACCTCTTATGCCAAGCAGGGGGAAGTATCGGGCTCGCTGAACGATCAGGTCATCGCCGCGGACTCCGGCAACGTCAATCCGTTCCGCAACGGCGGCGATCGAAAGGCCTCAGCGCAGCAATACACGGTTCGCATCGTCGCAGGAGCGCCTCCGACGCAGCCCGAGGCCAACACCCTCTACACAGGTGACGCCACCGGATTGGTTCCGATCATCTACCGGGTCTATCGCCCCGACATCGGGCTCGACGCCACCGGCGGCGCGGGACTACCCCGCCTCACCGTGACCTTGCCCGACGGCACGAACCATGAGCTGTCCGAGTGCGGCGCGACGAACACCGCCCTGGACCCGCACAAAGTGTATTCGCCCAGACTTGCGCAGCGGCCCACCCAAACGACATCTGCGCGAGAACCAGACTGGAAACCGGCGACAGGTGGTGGCCATTACCCCAATCCCGATAACAAGTACCTGGCCACCGTTGTCGAACCGGGCCGTGTGGCGGTGATCCGTGGAATGCTGCCGACTACACCGGCCACTTACCATGAACAACCGATCATGGGGTCTGGACAAGTGCGGTATTGGTCACTGTGCAGCAATAATCCAGCTTCCACGGCTGTGGCAACGTGTGTCGTCGACGACGAGACGGCCGTGGACTCGGACGGCCTCTACACCATCGTCGTATCGACCTCCGACGACCGTCCGGCGAACACTGCCGGGGACTGCGGTATCGGATGGCTCTCGACCGATGCGGGATCGGATCTGTTGATTATGCGGAATATGCTGCCGGCCAGCGATTTCCGGCAGTCCATCCAAAACGCCGATCCGACCGACCCGAGGTCGAGCATGGGCTCTTATCATCCTGAGGTCCACTACACCTCCAAGGCCGAGTTCGAGGCGACGGGGTGCCCACCGCGGAAGTCGGAATAACCGCGGCGTAGAATCCGTAGATTGACGAACACCATGACAGCGAACAACGGTACACCCATCAGCAAGTGTGCAATCCCTAGCGCGACAACGTTGTTCGATAGATAGAGCGGCACGTGCACCGCCGTCCGCAAGCCGATTGCGGCCGCCCAGACTGCGGTGCACTGCCTGTAGGTTCGCAGCAACCTGCGGTCTCGCCGCCAAGCCGTCCCGCCGATCACGGGCCCGACGAGAATGCCAACAAACGGGTGCCGTCCGACCAGGGACAGTAGCAGAAATACCCCCCACAAAGTGGCGCGCAGTATCTGCGGCAGATAGAAGTCGATCCCGCGGCCGGTCGTGATGGCCACGAGGCATGACAGGATGACCAATGCGAGGCCGCTCATCGCCTGTCGTACAGGTTGTCGCATCATTACCCGGGACAACACCAGCACACCACTGCATGCCAGCGCCGAGCACACTGCGATCTGAATATCCTGGGTCACCACATACACCCCGGCGTACAGCAGATGCGGTGATGCCAAATCCGTCAGCCCGCGTGCACCGCCCAAAATGTCCATCAGCGACACATCCGGTGACATGATCAGCGCGGCGAACTTGCAGCGCAATCGAGTCAAGCGAGCGCGTCCATTCTTGCGCCACAACGCGACTACCATTTGACCGACAGCTCACGCAGATCGAACACGCCACTGCCGGATCTCAACGGCGCCGAGCCCACTGCATGTACGGCCGGCAGCGGCTGAATGCGTTCGATTGGGACTTCGAGCGCCTCCTGGAGTTCAGCGTGCACATTCGGGGCAGGCACACGGATATCGGTGGCAGACAGGGGCCGGACTCGATCCGACCGCTGGGCTGGAGATTTCTTGGAACTCATCGTCGGTATCTCTCGAGAGGTGTAATTGAACAGCGGAAGACGCGTTGATGCGGAAGGGTCGATCCGCGCCGAGCGTCACGGATACGCAGGTCACTTGTCGAATTACCACTGGCACAATACAGAGCATGACTGCCTACTCGGTTATCCCTGCGTCTGCCACACCCCCTGGCTTGGTCTACCACCTTGCCCGTTTGAACAGTGCCAGATTGGCGGAATCCTTCGCAGAGCACGGCATGGCCGACCTGCTCCCACGCCATGCGCTGCAGCTGTTTCCCCTGCTATTGACCGGCGGACTGCGAGCATCGGACCTCGCGAACAGGCTCGGCGTATCGCGCCAGGCGACCGCGCAAGTTATCGGGACACTCGAACGTGCCGGCTACCTCACACGCATCGACGACCCCGGGGACGGCCGCGCCAAACTGGTCTGTCTCACTCCGCGCGGTCGTACCGCAGCCCGAGTGCTGCACAACAGTATGCAAGCCCTCCAGCGGGACTGGGAAAGAATCCTCGGCCCACAGCGCATGGCGGAACTGCGCGACACCTTGAGTACCCTTTCGAAGGAACTCGGCTGATCGACAACACGGAGCGAAAAGATAGCCGCCACGGACAGGTCGAGATCGCCGGAAGGATCAAGAAACCGACGACGGGCAAGCAGAGGTTGCGATACCTCAGTTCTCATCCGGGTCGATACGAGCACCGCGCCAATCGATATCATCCACCACGTCACGTATCTTTTCACCAGCACTGCGAACTTCACGCGCTACGGTTTCAATCGTGTCAAATACAGCATCTATCAGTGCGGATTCGGTCCGGAACGGAATTCTGCCTCTAGGTCCCGGTGTCGCTGATTTCAGCCTCTCGTTGAGAGATTCAACGGAGTCTTCGATGCGCCCGAGTGCCTCGGTAAGGAAGGCTGCCAACTCCCCTTTCTTGCCGTTCACGGCAGTAGACGAATCGATGATTGATGCCCTTGCCGCCGCAATTTTTTGGACGAGCCCTGCATATCTGTCGTACATCCTGGAATTTGTGGAAATCTCACCCCATCGCTCCAACCTGAACTCGCGCCTCAGTTCAGGCACGGTCTGAGCTGGGTTGGTCGGTGTGCCTGTGCGCAACAAATCGGCCAACCTGTCGATAGCCAACTCGCCCATGGCGATAGCGGATTTCAGGGCCTCAGACTCGCCGGCCGGATGACACAAGGGCAATTCGGTCTCACGAGTAATATACCTAGGAAAGAAATCTGCACCTTCATGCATGGCCGCCGACCATCCGTGCACAAGTACTGCTGACCGCGGGAATCGCAGGCGAGAACGTCTCCCAGCGGTTCGCGAAGGTGTCCAGGGATGCGATATCGAGTGTACCCATACCGATCCGGAGACCCCCTCCGCGGACCGGGCTGTTTGTCACGCCATCGGTCCAGAGAACCGCCGACACGCCGGGCCCGACTGATAGCATCGCAGCCACCATGGATCTCGGCAGGACCGCGCACGCCGCAGCTCGCGCGTCCCAGTGAGGCCGAGTCGACGCGACGCTGCCACGAATTCGTCGATCGACAAGCAACTTGCTCATCATCCATTTGCTCCAGTGCCTTGTTTGATTCCGGCAGGCAAATCTATTCTGCCAATATAGACAAGTACCTTGCCTATTGGCAAATGGATACTTCTGGTACGGCCGATGGCAGTCAACTCGCAGGCATCGTCCGGCCGGCACCTGCGTACCGTGCTCCACTCCGACGCGGGCGGGTGCGACACCCGCCCGCACCGACCTCAGTAGTTGTGGCAGGTGTCGGCGATGGTGCGCATCTTCTGGATGCGCTCCTGCGCCTGCGGCGAGTCGCGGCGCTGCTCGAACTTGGCCTTGGCCTCCGGGTGCGTGTCCAGGAACTCCTTGGCCCGCTGCTTACGCTGATCGACCGGGAGACTGAGGAACTCCTGCGCCTTGGCCTTGCGGTCCGGGTGCGCATCGAGGCGGGCGGCGAACTCGGGGAACTGGGCATGCACGGCGGCATCGATCTGCTCGAAGCTGCAGGTCGTCTCGAGCAGGCCCGGACCCGGCTGCGCGGAGGCGGTCGCCGGGATCAGCAGCGCGCCCGCGGCGACCAGGCTGCCGAGAGCGACGGTGGCTCGAACGAATCTCGTCATGTCGAATGTCCCTTTCGATTGGATGTTCGGGTCACGACGACGCGACCCGGCGCCAAGTCCATCAGGTGGGGTGTTCGGTCAGCGCTAGGAAATCCGCACCGGTTGCCCGACAGCGGATCTCGGCGTCGGCACCAGCGTCTTGTTCAGGTCTGTCCGTAGCGCGATCGCCGAATCGAGCAGGTAGTTCTGCCGAACCTTCCACGGGTGGCGGGCGCCTTGGCGCGGGAACTCGGCGATGGATCGCTGAATATAGCCGGAGGCCAGATCCAGCAGTGGGTGTTCGTCGAGCACGCCCCGCGGTTGCGGGACCACGGCCGCGTAGCCCTTGCGGTCCATGTGATCGAGAACCTTGCACACCAGCCGAGACGTGAGATCGGCGCGTAAGGTCCATGAGGCGTTGGTGTATCCGATGCAGACGGCGAAATTGGGAACGCCGGTGATCATGGTGCCCTGCCAGACGAACTGCTCGGACAACTCGACCGCGGCGCCGTCTACCGTCAGGTCGATGCCGCCGAAGGCGAGCAATTGCAATCCGGTGGCGGTGATTACGATATCGGCCGCCAACACACGGCCGGACTTCAATTGAATACCCTCCGGCACAAAGCTATCGATGTGATCAGTCACCACATCGGCGGTGCCCCTCCGCATCGCCTTGAAGAAGTCGGCGTCCGGGGCCGCGCACAGCCGCTGGTCCCACGGGTTGTAGCGGGGCGTGAAATGCTCCGCTACGGCCTTGTCGTCCTTGAGGATTCGAGTGGCGAGACCGATGAGCAGTTTGCGCGCGGACTCCGGGCGGCGCCGGCAGTACTGGTAAAAGCCGATGGTGAACAGGATGTTCTTGATCCGGATCACGCGATGCGCCAGCCGGGGCGGGAGTAGCTCGCGGATCTTGTCGGCTTGCTTGTCCCGGCCCGGGACGGGGCTGATCCAGGTCGGTGAGCGCTGCACCATGGTCACCAGCTCGGCCTGCTCGGCCAGCGCCGGGACCAGGGTGACCGCAGTAGCGCCGCTCCCGATCACGACAACGCGCTTGCCGGTGCAGTCGATGTCTTCCGGCCAGAACTGCGGGTGTACCACCCGACCGGAGAAGGTGGAAATCCCAGGGAATTCGGGTGCGTACGGCTGGTCGTAGTCGTAGTAGCCGGCACACGCGTAGAGGAAGTCGCAGGTGAGGGTACTCAGCACGGCGCTGCCCGTCGCGTCGCGGTGTTCGAGCGTCAGCGTCCAGCGCGCGGTCTGGCTGGACCAGTCGGCCGAGCGCACCTTGGTGCGAAAGCGGATGTGCCGGTCGATGCCGTAGTCCGTAGCGGTCTCGGTGATATAGCGCAAGATCGACGGGCCGTCGGCGATCGACTCGGCGGCGCGCCACGGCTTGAAGGGGTAGCCGAGGGTGAACATGTCGGAGTCCGATCGGATGCCTGGATACCGGAACAGGTCCCAGGTGCCGCCCAGGCTGTCGCGTGCCTCGACAATGGCGTAGGTCTTGCCGCGGCACTCGGTCTGCAGCCGGTAGGCGGCGCCGATGCCGGACAGGCCCGCACCGACGATCACGACATCGAGGTGCTCCGGACGCACGGCGGACTCGGTCATGGTTCCAGTGTGTCGGATCCCGGTTCGACTGCGCGAATCCTGGTCGGCGCGACACCCCTGGAATCGGCGGGGCAGCGGCTGATCGACCGGATCGTTGCGGAGCAGCTGTTCTTCCCGCCCGCTGTGATCGGTGCTGGGAAGAGGCCGTCGCGCCGCATAGAATCCTCTCGGGATCGACTGGGAAGGGGGCCGCATGGACGCGGTCATCAAGGAGGTCGCCGAGGAGGGCAAGCGGCTGATCGACCGCGCCTGGCTCGGCGAACTCACCCGCGAACAGGCGGTGCACATGTTCGTCCAGGTCGGAGACGGACTTGTGCACTACGAGACCGCACTCGACATCATCGACGACGGCGTACAGCGGCTGGACGCCAACGCACGATGGGTTCGAATATTGCGGTGGTGCGCGCTTCTGGAACTGCCCGTATACGGCGCCTTCGCCGCACTCGCCGTACTACTCGGCGATTACACCACAGCCGTACTTTCGGTGCTGTTGCTGTTGATTCTGCAGGTCGTGCACCGCGCGTTCCTGCCGCATCCCTTGCCCCCCGGAGGCGATCGGTCCGAGTAGTCCGCCACCGCTGCCTGCCGCCGCGGCGACGGCGCAGACAGCTGGAACTGCCGCGCACGGCGGCGGGCAGCGGGAGCTTCGGACGCCGCAGCACTCTCGCCCGCACCGCAACGGGAATTTGTAGGCAAATCCCCAGCACCCGACATCCGCAGCCCCAGATAGCCTAGTCTGCGCCTCATGAACCGATCGACCAGCACATCGGGCGCGCACCCACACGAGCCGCACGGCGAGGGGTTCGCATCCACCCTGAACTGGTTACGCGCCGGCGTGCTCGGCGCGAACGACGGCATCGTGTCCACCGCAGGCCTCGTCGTCGGTGTCGCCGCGGCCACGACCAGCACCAGCGCCCTGTTCACCGCCGGCATCGCGGGTCTGTTCGCGGGCGCGATCTCGATGGCGGTCGGTGAATACGTCTCGGTCAGCACGCAACGTGATGCGGAGCGGGCGCTGCTGGCCACCGAGCGCAAGGAACTCGAGGAAGAGCCCAACTACGAGCTGGCCGAACTCACCGGAATCTACCGAGCCAAAGGCCTGTCCGCGGAGACCGCGCGCAAGGTCGCCGAAGAACTCACGGCACACGACGCATTCGCCGCGCATGCCGAGGCCGAACTCGGCCTGCGCCCCGATCAACTGACCAACCCGTGGCAGGCGGCCTTTTCCTCCGCGGTGGCGTTCACGCTCGGTGCGCTGCTCCCGCTGCTGGCCATCCTGCTGCCGCCGGTTACCGCCCGCATTCCGGTGACTTTCACGGCGGTTCCGGCCGCGCTCGCACTCACGGGGTCGATCAGCGCCGCCCTCGGCGGAAGCCCCCGCGGCCGAGCCGTCGCACGGGTAGTACTCGGCGGCACGCTCGCCATGGCAGTCACCTACGGCATCGGGCAGCTCGTCGCGGGCGTGGGAATCTGACGAACGCGAGTGATCGACCGGTAGCGAATGGCGGCCGAACCCGGTGACCGCCATTCGCCTCCGATCAACGAACTACCGCACTCTCATGACGATTCCTAGTAATACCAACGGCGGCCGCCGACAGGGCGGCCCAGCGAGCCGGCCAGCAGCAGGACCAAGCCGATGACCAGAAGGATGATGCCCGCGGTGGTGAGCAAGGAAATTCCGAGCAGCCATCCGATGATGAGAAGCACGAGACCGAGAACAATCATGGTTGTATTTCCTTTTCTCGATGGTTATTTCGCCGCCGTTGCCTGTGCGCCGCGGGTGCGTTCGGCGCTCGCGGAGCCGCCGGAAGAAGGTGTCGCCCGCTTGCGGAACAACCGGTTCCAGACGGGCTCTCGCGTGGCCGGCGGCTTCCGCGTCTCGGATGTGCCGGCGGCGAGGTCTCGCCGCACCGCGGCCATTTCCCGACGGGACTGCCGCAGTTCGCGCCGTGCGGCCGCGCCGCGCCGGGTAGCCCGCCAGACACCGGCCAGCACGAGCGCGAGCCCGAGCATCCCGATCGCGCCGAGCACGACCCCATAACCGAACAGCGCGCCCATGGAACCGTGGAAGTGGTAATCGAAGACCGAGAAATCACTTGTCACTTGCTGGGCCGTGCCGGTGTTTCCCACGACGGCGGCAACCCCGATAATCACTGCTGCGATCAAGACGATGAGTCCGATGATGATGATCATGACAATCCTGTTGCGTCGATTTATGTGACAAACCGGCTATTCCCGGCGAGAACAGAGTCAAACCCGACCACAGGAATTGTTTGTTTGAGCCGGGCGTATCGGTCTATGCGGACAGCATGACCTACACCATCAACCTGCCCAGCGTTACCCGCGAGTCCGCCTCGGCGATCGCAGCGAATCTGCGCGGTGTCAACGGCATCGACTCGATCGACATCGATGTGACCTCGGAGCGTGCCCTGGTCACCTCCACCCTGACCTACAACGAGGTCCTGGCCGCGATCCGCCAGAGCGGCGTCGCCGCCACCTGACAAAGCAGTGCCGCCACCCAGACCGACGCCACGATCGGCCCGGCCGGGTGGCGATCCGCGCGATCCGGAGACTGCACCTCGGCCCATCGCCCGCCCGTCTTCGCCCCATACGCGATGATGCACGGGTGAGGGACGTTTTCGACTCCGAATTCGCGCGAAACCCGTGGCCCGAGCTCGAGCAGCTCCGTGCGACGGGCGGCGTCCACCGTATCCGCACGCCGGATGGTCCCCCGGCCTGGTTGGTGACCAGGTATCGGGACGTGCGGGCCGGGCTGCTGGACGATCGGCTGTCCACCCATGTCCGGCACGCGAATGCCGAGGACTACCGGGGTTTCACCGTTCCGCCGCCGCTGAATGCGAACCTGCTCAACACCGAGCCCGCCGACCATGCTCGATTGCGCAGCCTGGTCACCGGCGAGTTGTCGCCACGACGGCTGGCCGAATGGACCCGGCTGGCTCCCGAGCTGGTGGATTCCTGCGTATGGGAGCTGGATTCGGGCCAGACGGTCGATCTGGTCGAACGGCTGGCCGTTCCGCTGCCGGCCGCGGTGCTCGGCGAACTGCTCGGCCTCGACGGACCGACCCGCGAACACCTGCTGGGGTGGGCGAATTCGACGCTGTTGCCGTCGGCGTCGCCGCCCCGGGCACGCGACACCTTGGCGACCATGCTCGCGATCATCACCGACACCACCGAGCAGGCGCGGACGCATCGCACGGACACGGTGCTCGGACGGCTGGTCGCCGCCCACGCCGACACCGGTTCGCCGAGCGCGGACGAACTGGCAGGGTTGCTGTTCTACCTGCTGTTCGTCTGGTACGAGGTACTTGTCGACCTGATCGCGGGTGCGGTGCTCACGCTGCTGGGCCGTCCGGACCAACGAGAAATCCTCCGGTCGATGCCGGACAAAGAAGCCGCCGTAGACGAGTTGCTGCGCCACCTGTCGCCACAGGTGCTGGCCGGACCACGCTTCGCGACAACCGAGCTGACCATCGGCGCAGCGACCATCCGCCCGGGGCAGGCCGTCCTGTTATGCCTCGCCGCTGCCAACCACGATCCTGAAATCTTCGACCGCCCGGGGGAATTGGACCTTACCAGGGATCGCGGCCCACAGCTCGCGCTCGGCTACGGGGTGCACGCGTGCTTGGGCAACGGCCTGGTGCGCACGGTCACCGCGGCCGCGCTGGCGCACATCGATGCCCGCTGGCCGGACACCGTGCTCGCGGTGGACGAGCGAGAGATTCTCTGGCGCTCGGGATTTCGGCATCGCGGACCACTCGCGCTGCCGGTGCGGCTCGGTTGACCCAAGGGCGCGCAGGGACCCAGCGCAGTAACCCGCCGGCCGGTGACCCGCGCGCCAATGGTCACGCGGGCAATCCGTCGACCATCACCAGGACACTGATCGTCGGCGGGCACGGGCTGGCGCCAATTCCCACCAGGTGATGCTGCGCCACATCCATTCGAGCGGTCCGTACCGGAAAAACCGCAGCCATGCGGCGCTGATGATCGCCTGCGCCACGATGATCGCGACCGCGAGGCCGAGCAGCGTCGCGTAGTCGGCGGAGTCGGACAGTCCCAACCACGGGTTCGCCAGCAGGATCAGCGCGGTAGCGCAGACATAGTTGGTCAGTGCCATCCGGCCGAGTGGCTCGAGCACTTCCGAGAGCACCGCGCCGGTCTCGGTCCGTAACAACAGCAGCAGACCGGTCAGGTAGGCGAGCGCACCGAGTAGCCCCGCCACCGCCGAGGCGGGGCTGGACCACAGCTCGAGGTACGGGGTGCGGTACTCCCACCTGCCCGCCAGCACGGCGGCGGGTAGCGCGAGCGCGAAGGTCGCGCCGACCTGCCAACCGCGATCGTCCAGCGTGTCCGCGATCCCGTAGCGAGCGGCGGCCAGGCCGAGCAGACACAGCCCGGGCACCATGGCCAGCCCGCCACCCAGAGTCAGCGCCACAACTACGGTGCCCGCCAGGCCCGCGCTCAGTACCAACCAGTTCGGCAGCGCCGAGGTGGGCAGCAGAATAACCAACCCGACAATCGCGTACGGCAGCAGCGCCTCTCCCGGCTGGAACTGATGGTGGACCAGGCCGACGATCGCGAGCGCGACCAGCCGGCGGGCCAGAACGAGTCGCGGACGGTCGGTCCGCCGCGCCGCGTTGTCCAGCAACAGCGCGAAGCTCAACCCGAACAGGAACGAGAAGATCGGAAAAAAGCGTCCTTCGAACAACACCGACAGCGCATGCCGTACCGGAACCACCACGCCCGGCTCCGTCACCACGGTCATCCCGGTGATCTGCCAGATATCGACCACCAGGATCCCGCACAGTGCGAACCCCCGGACCGCGTCCCATTCGCGGATGCGTGGTCGATCCACGTCGTGGCGCATGGATGTCACGGTATCGGCTACCGCGCGCAGTCCGGCGCTTCCCGAGGAGATGTCGCCCACATATTTAATGCATGAACTATTCGTACGTTAACATTTTTCTGGGGAGGCGAGGAGGAACGATGGAAACCGAGGTCGACGATCCGCTTCGGCTGGATCGGCAGGTGTGCTTCGCGCTCGCGGTGGCCAATCGCGCGGTACTGGCTGTCTATCGGCCGCTACTGGAGCCGCTCGGGCTGACTCACCCGCAGTATCTGGTGATGCTGGCACTCTGGGGCGAGGCGCCGATGTCGGTCAAGGCGATCGCCGAAGCCATCCAGCTCGACTCGCCCACCCTGTCACCGCTGCTGAAGCGCTTGGAGAGCGCGGGGCTGATCACACGCGAGCGCAGCAGCCGCGACGAACGCAACCTGGTGGTGGCATTGACCAGGGCGGGAACCGAGCTGCGCGCGCGGGCCGAGCAGATTCCCCCCGCTGTCGTGCGGCGGCTCGGAGTGACGCTGTCCGATCTGGAGGAGTTGCGCGACGTACTCACCCGAGTGAATGACGCAGCCCGCCGGTCGGTCCTGTCCACCTCTGACAGCGCTCCGCCGGCCACCACACACCGAGAGGTCCGCGCATGACCCGGGAACCGCGACGCCCCAACCCGGTCCAGTGGGTCGGCTACGCCTTCGGACGCCGCCTGCCCGATTCCCTCCGCGAATGGGTGCGCAACGATCTGACCGGCACCCACGCCGCAACCCGGCACGTGCTGCGCGGACTCGTTCCGTTCACGCCGCTGTTCCTCGCATTCCTGCTCTTTCCGGGCGAACTGTGGCTGCGTGGCGCCATGGTCCTGCTCGCGTTGCTGCTGGCCTTGTTCTACACGATCGCGTTCATGCCGATGAACCGCGCGCATCGGCTGGCCAAGCATGGGCTGCCCGCGGACCTGGAGAACCCGGAACGGGCCAGGCGCCGCGCTGCGGAGCGCGCCAGGTACGCGGCCCAGCATCCGCACTGAGTGGCCCGGCCGCTGCTCGGAGACTCCGTTTACCACCCGTCGGGTGTTGCCGGCAGCGGCTCGGAGCCGCCTTGCTCCTGCGCGAGGCAGACCCACTGTCCGTCCGGCGTGCGGTCCCAGCGGGCGGTGATCCCCTCATGGGAACAGTCGGCGCCGATCTGCCGCTGGTTCCGCGCCACGCATGCCCACTGTCCCTCCCGCATCTCCCAGTGCGCGGAGACACCACCCGCCGAACAATCGCCGCCGATCTCGCGGACCGGCCGCAGCGGCACCATCGACGTAGGCGGCGCCGGGGCCGGCAGGGATCTGGGTTGCGGCCAAGCACGCGCGGTCGCCCGCGGCGCCGGGGCGGTCGCCGAGGGCGGCGACTCATGACCGGTCGAGCCGCCATGCGGCAGCAGCAAGACGGTGATCGAAACCATGAGCGAGAGGATGGCGGCGAAGCCGGCCGCGGTGGTGAGGATATGTGAGTTGTCGCCGCGATCGTCGTCGGGTTCGCGACCGCTGTCGAATGTGGCCATCGATCCGCCTTCGCTGCCGAGTAGGAACCACCATCACGAACAGCACGCTTATCCAGCAGGTTACCGAAGTTTGCCCTTCGGCAGATGCGGATTCATCGGACCGGTATAACGAGCTCAGATGGCATATGAAGGAGATGCCAAGAAATAGCTATAACTGCTGCAGTGGGACTGCGCCGACAACGCGGCAGTCCACTACGGACTTGCGGCGAGAAACACGAAAGCCGAGAAAAGCGCCAGATGGACGCCGCCTTGCAGCAGGGTCGCCCGCCCTGGAACGACCGTCAACCCACCCACCACCACCGTCAAGGCGAGCAGCACCATCTGCGTCGGGCCGAGTCCGAGAACCAGTGGGCCCTCCAGCCAGATGCTCGCGACCGCGATCGCCGGGATGGTCAAACCGATACTCGCCATGGCAGAGCCCAACGCGAGATTGAGGCTGATCTGCACTCGATCGCGTCGAGCGGCGCGTACCGCGGCAAGCGTTTCGGGCAGCAGCACCAGCAGGGCGATCACCACACCGACCGCCGACTGCGGCAGCCCGGCCGACTCGACCACCGATTCGATTGTCGGCGAGACCACTTTCGCCAGACCTACCACACAGACCAGGGCAACGAGCATCAGGGCAACACTGCTCAGGGCGACCCGCGCGTCCGGCAGCTCGCCGCGATCGTCGTCCTCGGTGACGACGCCGGCACTCTCGACGGGCAGGAAGTCGTCCGGGTGACGCACCGTCTGCACCATCACGAACAGCCCGTACAGCGCCAGCGAGGCCACCGCGGCGAAGGTCAGCTGCGCGGTGGAGAATTCCGGCCCCGGCTTGCTCGTGGTGAAGGTCGGTAACACCAGACTGAGCGTGGCCAGGGTGGCGACCGTGGCCAGAGCCGCGCCGGTGCCCTCGGCATTGAACACCGCGATCCGCCTACGCAGCGCACCGACCAGCAACGCGAGGCCGACGATGCCGTTGCACGTGATCATGAGCGCCGCGAAGACTGTGTCGCGGGCGAGCGTGGAGGTCTGGTCGCCGCCAGCGGAACTCATCAGCGTGAGGATGAGCCCGACCTCGATCACGGTCACCGCGATCGCGAGCACCAGCGATCCGAGCGGTTCACCGACCCATCGGGCGACCACCTCGGCGTGTTGCACCGCCGAGACCACCGCACCGATCAACGCGACCAGCACGACAGTCACCGCGATCCCCGGCAGAGCGCGGCCCCAGGTGGCCGCGAGGGCGAAAACGGCGAGCAGTGGTACGAGAACGGTCCAGCGGGCGAGCAGCACACGGATCATGCCGACCATCGTCCCAGCAAACTGTCGGCATTTCGGTCAGGTGATCGATCTCTTCCCGACCGACTGTTCGTTCAGACCTGCAGATCGATCCGCACGCTGAGCAGGTCGGTGCCGACGAGCCGCACGGCTGCGCTGTTGGCGCGCGGCAAAACGGCGAGGCGTGCGCGCACGTCGTCGTCGGGCAGCACGTGCGCGGTACCGGTGTACCAACGCCCGTGCAACCGTAGCCGAACTCGATTGTCCACCTTGATGTTCCGAATGTATTGCGAACGGTCCCCGAACTCGGAGACGAGCCAGAATTCCGATCCGACCTTGCGTCCGCCGATCGGGGTGATACGCGGCTGCCCGCTGACCCGGCCGGTGGTCTCCAACAGGGTCTGCTCGGGCAACCGGCCGAGCAGCGGGTTGCCGACCCGGCGCTGGAACGCCGTGACAACCCGATGCTGAATATCGCGCATCGTCGGCATGACGGGACGCTAACACCGGATCACCCCCGTGTGTGGGGTTCGCCGCCCACAATGGCTCGAGCGCCGGCCCGGTCACCCGAACGTGTGGAATACACCTGGGCACCGCACACGCGACCGCACGACCGCGCTGTGCCGATACGGAGGCGAAGCCGACGGGCACACAATGGGCTGTCGACCGAAATGTCCTGTCAGCCAGGGGTTCAGGGGGGATGTGCGTTACTGCGGCGGCGAGTGTTGCGCCGAAGCATACCCACGACGGATCGCTCCGGAACCGAACAATAGGTGAGAATTTGGCGGTGCGGACCCAGTTCACTGCCGAGCTCATCGCGTTGACCAACGATCTGACGCTGATGTGCTCGCTCGCCCACGACGCCGTCGAACGAGTCATCGACGCGCTCGTCGACGCCGACCTCACCGCGACCTACGAGGTCTTCGCGCTCGATGAGCAACTGCAGAAGATGTACGGCGCCGGCGAGGCGCGGACCGTGCTGCTGCTCGCGCTGCAGGCGCCGGTGGCCCGCGACCTTCGGCATGTGGTGACCGCGATTCAGATGGCGGGCGAGCTGTCCCAGATCGGCCTGCTCGCCAGCCGGGTCGCCGACCAGGTGTACAAGAGCCACCCGGCGCATGTGGCGCAGCGATCGGTGCTGGAGATCCTCGCTGAGATGGGACGACTCGCGGCCGCGCGCACCGCCTCGGCCGGTCGTGCGGTGGCGGGGCACCACCTGCCGCCCGAGGACGCGCCCGGCGCACACGTAATGGAAACGCTGCACCGACAACTGCATTCGGCCCTGGTCGACCCCGCGTCCCAGTCGTCCACCGTCGCGGCGATCGACATCGCGCTGCTCGGCCACCACCTGGAGCGTTGCATCGATCACACGGCACGCATCGAACGGTTGATCCGCTTTCTCGACACCGGAGTTCCCCCGACGGCCCAGCCGACCGACGACGAGTAGCCAGTCCGACCGCGGCGCAGTGGTGTTCGTCCACAGCGCGGACGCTGGTCCCGGATCGTGGATCGGTCACGCCGACCTCGTCGGCATACCCGGAAGCGTCTCTTCTGAACAGCGGTACACACTGGGCGACCGGCCAGCACGGATGAACCGGCTTCGAGCAGTTGTCCGAAGCGCTTGCCGACCACGAGGTCTCGGGACGAGCACGGTTGGCCAGGGGATGCTGACGCGTCGGTGTGTCGATATCGCCCGCCTCGCGGTCAGGTCTCGTCCGACCACGGTCGACGCCCGACACCGCGCGGGCCGCCCGGCGGACCGGTTGATCAGCCTGTGCGCTGTGCGATGGTGAACAGGTCGCGGGCCGGTCCGGTCGGTCGCTGTCCGGTCGGCCAAACAGCCCGCAGCGTTCGTGCCAGATCGAGACCGGTCACCGTGGGCGACACCAGAACTCCTGCGGCGATCTCGGCGGCAACGGCAAGCGAACTGAGCACAGCTGGACCGGCGCCGGATGCGACAGCCGTCTTGATCGCGGTGGTCGAGGACAGTTCCAGCGCGATCTCGGGCCGCCAGTCCGGGATACGGCCGACGACCGCGTGCTCGAACCACTGTCGCGTTCCCGAACCGCGCTCCCGTTGGATCATCGGCGTTTCGGCGATGTCATGCACCGAGACGGACCCGGCGCGGGCCCAGCGATGCTCGCGCGGCACCACTACCACAAGTCGATCACGGCCCACCACACGGCTTTCCAACCCCCGAAACCGCTGTGGTGTCTCGACGAACCCGATCGCCGCCTTCCGCTCGAGCACCGCCGCGGCGACCTCGGCGGAGTTGCCCGCGTCCAGCGCGACGGCGGTGTCCGGCGCGGTCGCGCGCAGCATCATCAGCCAACCGGGGAACAGGTACTCGGCGACGGTCTGACTGGCCGCCACGCGCAACTGCGAGCCGCGCTCGACGCGCAGCGTGTCGATGCCCGCGTCGAGTTGCCGTGCGGCGTCGACCACCGCGCGCGCCCACTCGGCGATCAGTGCGCCCGCGGGAGTGGGCCGGGAGCCGAGGGGGCTGCGCGCCAGGACCGGCATCCCGACGAGCCGCTCCAGATAGCGGATGCGCGAGGACGCCGAGGGCTGGCTGATGTCGTGCGCCCGCGCCGCACGGCCGAGGCTGCCCAGTTCGATCACCGACAGCAGCAGATCGAGCGCGGCCAGGTCGGGGACTCGCGGCGAAAGGGGCATAGAACGAGTCTATGCATCCATAGCACTGCGGCCGCTACCCGCCGGCCGCGACCCGGACGACGCTGGAACGCATGACCGCGACAGTGACTTTCCGTGCGGAGACCTCGCGGCGTTTGTTCGGCGAGTGGGAGGCCCTGCGTCACCTAGACGAGTGATTCCTAATCGGTTCGGGGCGTGAGGGCTCGAGTTTTGGCATGGCGGAGGGTATCGACGTCGGTTTGTGAAGACAGACCTCGA
>NZ_JBEZDE010000032.1:0-82633 GCF_040648115.1 Nocardia sp. NPDC049190 | reverse complement strand
TGCACACCCTCCACCCGCGGCGAATACACGAAAATCTCGAACTGCGGCCGCGGCTTCGGCAACTCCGCAATCGCATGCGGATCAAGCTTCACCGAGACATAGCCGCGCGGCATGCCCGCAGCGTCGGTCATGTAGTAGTTGGTGCGCAAGGTCGCCTTGATCAGGCCGAGAATCGCGCGCAGGATGCGGTCCGCATCCAGACTGACGACCTCGTCGATCCGGCCGTGCACCTGGGTCTCCAGGTCGGCCGCATGCTCGGCGGAGACGATATCCGGGTCGAAGCGGGCCGCGAACAGGTCGACGAACAGCCGTGCGACATCCGGATAGGTGAGCAGTACGCGGCAGATATTGGCCTGACTGTAGGGAAAATCGGCCTGCTGCAAGTACTTCGCGTACGTGCGCAAAATCGAGACAGCGCGCCACGGCAGCCGGGCGCGTAGCACGAGCTCATTGAGGCCGTCCGCCTCGGCACGTCCGTACCAGACCGCTTCGAAGGCGTCCATGAACCGCTCACGCAGCCCACGCACCTCCGCCTCCAGCACGTCGGCGCGCTTCGAGGACTCCAGCAGTTCCGCGCCCAGGTCCCGGTCGAGCGAGCTGCGCAGCAGCTCGGGGCGAGCCAGCAAACCGAAGTCGTAGATCCATCGTTCAACGCCTGCGCCCGTGGCACTGTTGGACGGCGTTACCAGTTCGATTCGGTACGGCCGCTCGTCCACCACCTCGACACCGAGGCTCTGCAGCACCGGGAGCACCTGGCTGAGCGATATCCCGCTTCCGCCGATATACAGCGTGAAGCGCCACGCACCCGGTTCCGAATCCGGGATGCGATAGAGGTACTGGTCGATGCCGCCTTCGTGCAGTCGCTCCAACCGCACGATGTCCGCGAGGGCGCGGGCCGACTCGAAGTCCTGCTTGTAGCCCTCGGGGAAAGCGTCCGCATAGCGCTGCACCACAGCGGGGTCGAGCACCGCCGACGTGCTCACCTCGTCGTTCAGGTGGTCTTCCCACGTCCGACTCGCCTCGGCAAGCAGGTTCTGGATGCGCAGGCGGTTGGGTTCGGAGGTATCCGCGGCCAGCGGCGAGTGGCGCGGTACGCCGAACTCGTCCTCCGGCATGCGCACCGTGAAATACACTCGCGCCAAGTCGCTCTCGCCCACCCGCGCGGTGTAGTCGATGGAGACACCACCCAGTTCGCGAACCAGGATGTCCTGGATCTCCAGCCGCACCCTGGTGGTGTAGCGATCGCGCGGCAGGTAGACCAAGCAGGCGACGAAACGACCGTAGGTGTCCGCGCGCAGGAACAGTCGCACCTGGCGGCGAAGACTCACGTTGAGCACTGCGGTCGCGGTGCGACGCAGCGTCTCGGCGTCGGAGGAGAACAACTCGGTCCGCGGGAAGGACTGGATGGCCTCGAGCATCGCCTGGCCGGAGAACGATTCCAGGTCGAATCCGCTCTTCTCGATGACGGAACGCACCCTGCGCTCGATCACCGGGATATCCAGCACGTTCTCGTGCACGGCGGTCACGGTGAAAACACCGATGAACAGGTGCTCACCGATGACCGTTCCGGACTCGTCGAAGTCGGCGACGCCGACGAAGTACGGATACACCGAGCGGTGCACGGTCGCGGGGACCAAACCCTGGGTCAGCATGAGCAACGGTCTGTCCCCGCCGTTGACCGGCACCCGAAAATCGGTGCCGACGTCCGGACGGAGTACACCGAGGCAACTGGCCGGTAGCGCGTTGGACGTCACCTTGCCCTCATGGGCGCTCAGACGGTAGCGGGCATAGCCGAGCACGGTGAAATTTCCCTGCGCCAGCCAACGCAGCAGATTCGCGGTGTCGACGAGCTCGGTGGCATCGAACGACGTGGATCCGGATTCCGCGGCCCGCGCCAGGTCGTCGGCGAGCCTGCTCTGTACGTCCTGCATGGCCTCGGTGTCACCGATCACCTGGCGCACGTCCGCCACCACGTCCGGCACAGCGGCCTCGATCTCGGCCAGCTGTGCCGGACTGGTCGCCGGGTGCAACTGCACGTGCATCCATGATTCGCGCAGTCCACCCGAGCCGGTGCTGTCCACTCCATGCGCGGCCGCGTGCGTCAACCGTCCATCGGCGTCCCGCTCGACTTCGAAGATCGGGTGAATCACCTCGCTCACACTGACACCGATCCGGTTCAGCGACGCGCTGATCGATTCGACCAGCAACGGCATGTCGTCGGTGACGACCTGTACCGCGGCACCGACACCGGTGCCGTCGTCCTGGTGGTACACCCGCACCAGCGCGCGCCCGACGGGACGAGCAGCCGCCAACTCCAGATGCCGGCGGAAAGTCTGGGTGATGCCGGTGATCGCGCAGTCCACATCGCCCGCGTCGACGTGGCGGAAATACGCCTCCTCGAGCGCCGCAAGCTCACCGCGCAGCGACTGCGGCAAACCAGCGGCCCACGCCGCACTGGACAATTCGGACGAGACCGTCATGTTTTCGCCAACTCCCTCGGATATCGGTTCCGCAACAAAGTGACGCCGGTCCGAGCGTAACTGTGCGCCGAAGACGGGCGGGTGAATTCCGTTCCGATCCCGGGGTGTTCACCACAGCCGCGCTATTCGCCGCTCGCTGCCGAGATCGATGGGATGAACTCGACTCAGTACAACATCGGACCTGCGAACGTCAGGTGAGCGCGACAGATCGTTTCCCCGGCGCCGCACCGGTACGTCGGGTCAGCTCGGCCCTTGCGTCGGTGTTGGGTGCCACCGGTTGCTCGAACTGCGCCTGCGCATTCACGACTCCCACCCTAGCGAGCTACGCACGGGTAGGTGTCACTCCCTTTCCCAGTCATTCGTGTCACTTCACGGCCGGCGGGCTCCCGGCGCGATCGACCACGGGTTTCGCTGATGGCTTCGATGGCTGCGGGCGCCGCGTGGCGACGGCATACACCCACCCTCGCGTGGGAAACTTTCGGTGGGGCGGTCCCGAACCGACTCCGCCCCACCGAAGCAGAACTCAGTCGCGAGTGAGCTTCCGGTGTGTAACCCGGTGCGGGCGGGCGGCTTCCAAGCCGAGGCGCTCGATCTTGTTGGCCTCGTACGCCTCGAAGTTGCCTTCGAACCAGAACCACTTGGCGTCGTTGTCGGAGTCGCCTTCCCACGCGAGGATGTGGGTGCAGGTGCGGTCGAGGAACCAGCGATCGTGCGAGATGACCACAGCACAGCCGGGGAACTGCTCCAGGGCGTTCTCCAGCGAACCGAGGGTCTCGACGTCGAGGTCGTTGGTCGGCTCGTCCAGCAGAATCAGGTTGCCGCCCTGTTTGAGGGTCAGTGCCAGGTTCAACCGGTTGCGCTCGCCACCGGACAGGACGCCGGCGGGCTTCTGCTGGTCGGGCCCCTTGAAACCGAACGCGCTGACGTAGGCGCGCGACGGCATCTCCTGCTGGCCGACCTCGATGAAGTCCAGTCCGTCGGAGACCACCTGCCAGACCGTCTTCTTCGGATCGATGCCCGCGCGGTTCTGGTCGACATAGCTCAGCTTGACGGTGTCACCGACCTTCACGGTGCCGCTGTCGGGCTGTTCGAGCCCGACAATGGTCTTGAACAGCGTGGTCTTGCCGACGCCGTTCGGGCCGATGACACCGACGATGCCGTTGCGCGGCAGCGTGAACGACAGATCCTTGATCAGTTGCCGGTCGCCGAAACCCTTGTCCAAGTGCTCGACCTCCACGACAACGTTGCCGAGCCGCGGGCCCGCGGGAATCTGGATCTCCTCGAAATCCAACTTCCGCATCTTCTCCGCCTCGGCCGCCATCTCCTCGTACCTACCGAGGCGGGCCTTGTTCTTGGCCTGACGCGCCTTGGCTCCGGAACGTACCCAGGCGAGCTCGTCCTTGAGTCGCTTCTGCAGCTTCTGATCCTTCTTACCCTGCACCGCGAGGCGCTCGGCCTTCTTCTCCAGGTAGGTGGAGTAGTTGCCCTCGTACGGGTAGGCCCGGCCGCGATCCAGCTCGAGAATCCACTGCGCCACATTGTCCAGGAAGTAACGGTCGTGGGTGACCGCGAGCACGGCGCCCTGGTATTGAGCGAGGTGCTGTTCGAGCCAGAGCACGCTCTCGGCGTCGAGGTGGTTGGTCGGCTCGTCGAGCAGCAGCAGGTCGGGCTTGCTCAGCAACAGCTTGCACAGGGCGACCCGGCGACGCTCACCACCGGAAAGTTTGGTGACCGGCTCGTCCGGCGGCGGGCAGCGCAGCGCGTCCATCGCCTGCTCGAGCTGCGAGTCCAGGTCCCAGGCGTCGGCATGGTCCAAGTCCTCCTGCAACTTGCCCATTTCGTCCATGAGCTCGTCGGAGTAGTCGGTTGCCATGAGTTCGGCGATCTCGTTGAATCGATCGAGCTTCACCTTGATCTCGCCGAGGCCCTCCTCGACATTGCCGCGGACCGTCTTCTCCTCGTTCAGCGGGGGCTCCTGCTGCAGGATGCCGACCGTCGCGCCGGTGGCGAGGAACGCGTCACCGTTGTTGGGCTGGTCCAGTCCGGCCATGATCTTCAGCACGCTGGATTTACCCGCGCCGTTCGGGCCGACGACGCCGATCTTGGCGCCGGGAAGGAAGTTCAAGGTGACGTCGTCGAGCACGACTTTGTCGCCGTGTGCCTTGCGAACCTTCTTCATCTGATAAATGAACTCAGCCATAAGAGTGAAGCCTATCGGTGCGGGAGACGAGGGACGAAGCAGAGCTACCATTGCCGCCGGACAAAACCGGTCATACGATCAAGCGTCGACGGGCTCGCCACTTCTGGACGGTACCGACGGTACCGACGGTACCGAAGCGACCCCCGCGACATTCTCCGCCGGGCTGTCGCCGACGGGCACCCGATGGACAGCGCTCTGCCGCTCCGAAGTATTCCGCGCCGGCAGATCCGACCAGCGCATCACCCGCGCCGCGCAGCGGGACAGGTCCGGGCCGACCGCGACAGCGCGCATCTCCAGATCCCGGCGCTCGATGCCGTCCTTTGTCCGGTATTCGTGCGAGCGCAACTGTCCGTGCGCGATGATCGGGTCGCCGCGGTGCAGGGACACGTCGACCCCGGCCACCAGCCTGCGCCAGCAGCTGACGGTGAGATATAAGGTTCCGTTGTCCACCCACTCCCCCGTTGTCTGATCGAGTCTGCGGGAATTGCTCGCCATCCGAAAAGTGACCACTTGATCGCCGTTGGCCAGATCCCGCTTGACCGGATGGGTCACGACGGTTCCGATCACGGTCGCATTCGCCTCGTACATGACTACGCCCCTTCACATTCGGGTCCGGGCCTGCCCGGATATGCCCTCCCCTCGAGGAGGCCCCTCCAGCGTGCGCCGAATCCGGAGAACCCGAACGCCCCGATCCGAGAATGTGCACAACTCTCCGACCTGTGAATACCAGCGATTTCAGCTGGGGCGATCCGCGGTCCCCTCGCCGTGCTGTGCGCTATTGACCCTGCCGCGATTCGGCAAAGCCTGTCGAGTACAGGATCGTCGGCGCCGATCAACACACGAACTCGAGTTCGTCGTTCCGAGGCGAATGCCCCTGCCGGGGTGCCGCGCGCCGCCCAGCCGAACAGCGGCGTATCGCACCTGGTCAGAGGACCGCCACGTCGGTATTGGCGCCACAGAGTACGACGACCGGGCGCTCATCGGGCGCCGGAACGTAGGCGCCGCTGTGGATGGCGGCCAGTGCCGCGGCGCCGGTCAGCTCGACGAGGATACGGAACTCGCGCCACAGGTATTCCCGAGCCGCCGTGATCGCGTCGTCGGTGACCAAGAGCGAGCGCACCCCGTCGCGACGGGCGACGTCGAGGGCGATATCGCCGATCCTGGTGGCGCCCAACGAATCCGCGCTGACACCAGGCCCGCGGACCTCCACCGGACGGTTCGCGTCCAACGCGTCCCGCAACGCGGGGCTGCCTTCCGGCTCCACCCCGATCACCTGTTGACGACGCCCCAGCGCTGCCGCGATCCCGGCGACCAGTCCACCGCCGCCCACGGCAGCGAGCACCGCAGGTCGCCCGCGCACCTGCTCTTCGAGTTCCAGCCCGACCACACCGGCTCCGGCGACCACCGCGGGCAGGTCGTACCCGTGTAGTCGCAGTGCGCCGCGTTCGGCGGCGAGTTCGGTCGCGTGGCGTAGCGCTTCGGCGAAGGTCGCTCCGTGCCAGAGCACGTCGGCGCCGTGCGACCACATCGCGGCGACCTTGGTGTGCGGGGCGGTCTCCGGGACGACCACCGTGCAGGACTTGCCGAGCCGGGCGGCGGCGAGAGCGGCGGCGATGCCGGCGTTGCCGCCCGAGGCGATCACGACCTGATCGATGCCCTGCCCCTGGGCGAGCAATGTGTTGAAGCAGCCACGCACTTCGAACGTTCCACCGTGCTGGAGATGTTCGAGTTTCATCGTCACCGGAACCGGACCGGCCGGGCTCGCGACGGAGGTGTGGAAGACCGGTGTCTTGCGGACCTGACCCGCCATCCGTCGTCGTGCGGATCGCACATCGGATCGGTCCACCAGCCCTGCTGGTCTGTGTTCGGAGACCATAATGGCGTAGTCGTTCACTTACGCACTTCTCCATCCCGCTTGGCCAGTTCGGCGAACATCGCGTTGTGGGCGGCGAGCGCGGCGTCGTGATCGCGCTCCGCGGCCCGGTCGGTTCGCTGCGCGAGCCGCTGATCGCTGCGTGACCATTGGATCAGCAGCGCCAGCATCACCACCACCAGCGGCACCTCGCCACCGGCCCAGGCCAGGCTGCCGCCGCTGCGCTGGTCGCCGAGCAGATCGTCGTTCCAGCCGAGTCCGATACTCCGATAGAACCAGCCGCCGAGCACCGTGGTCATGCTCATCAGCGCGACGCCGAAAAACGCGTGGAACGGTAGCGACCCGAACACCATGCCGAGCTTGGTGAGCGGTTGTACCTGTCGTGGCTTCGGGTCGATGCCGATCACCACCCAGTAGAACAGGTAGCCGCTCAGCAGGAAGTGCACGTTCATCAACAGGTGTGCCGCATGCGAGTCGGCGAAGGAGTCGAAGATACCGCCGAGATACAGCGCATAGAAGCCGCCGACGAAGATCGCCGATGCCACGATCGGGTGGGTCAGCAAGCGCGACACCGGATTGTGCACCGCGGCCAAGATCCATTCCCGCGGACCTGGCGCACCACCGCGGCCAGCGGGCGGCAGCGCCCGCAACGCCAGCGTCACCGCGCCGCCGAGCGCGAAGAGGATCGGCGCCAGCATCGACAGCGCCATGTGCGCCCCCATGTGCACGCTGAACATCGCGGGCGAATAGCGGCCGACCCCGGACGAAGTCGCCACCAGCAAGACCGCACAACCGGACAGCCAGGCCACGGTCCGCCCCACCGGCCAGGCATCGCCCCGCGCGCGCAGCCGTCGCACGCCGAGCAGATACAGCACCGCAAGCACGACCGACAGGGTTCCGAAGATCAGATCGAACCGCCAGTCGAACAGCAATCGCGGGAGTGTCGGCGGCCCGGCCAGGTTGTATCCGAGTTCCACTTCGGCCGGTGTGGGGACCGACTCCGGCGGTGGCGGCGGGGTGCGGCCGAGCCCGACCGCGAGACCCATAGTGGCGGCGAAGATCAGCACCTCGACACCGGCGAAGCGGACCAGCGCCACCCGATCACCTGGTTCCGCCGCGAGCGCGGGGAGCGCGGCGCGGCGCTGCAGGTACCCGACAACGCCGAGAAGCAACAGTGCCGCGGCCTTGGCCAGCACCAGCCTGCCGTAGGTGGTGGTGAACAGCTCGTCCAAGGGCACCCGTACCCAGGAGTTGATCACGCCGCTGACTCCGATGACGACGAACGCGATCGTCGCGGTCAGCGAGAAGCGGCGAGCGGCCAGATCGGTGCGCACACCGCCGCGCAGCGCGTGTGCCAGCACCGCGAACAGCCCGCCGACCCAGATCGCCGCGGAAACCAGATGAAGGATCAGGCTGTTGGTGGCGAGATCGTGCGACCCGCCCGACGACGAATGCCCGGTCAGCGCCAGGGGCATCATCGTCACGATCGAGGCTCCGAACAGTACCGGCGTCCAGCCCCAGCGCAACGCCAGTCTGCACCCGACCGCGACGATCAGCGCGAAGACCACGGTCGTGCGCCAGGCGCCGGCCAGCTCGATGTGATCGATCGCCCGCCACAGCCCGTCCGGCCGTAGGACGTCAGCCACCGGACGCCCTGTGGTATCCGACACAGTCAGCGGCACGAGCAGCGCCGCGCAGCACGCCCACACCACCGCGCAATTCGATGCCCGGCGCACCGCGCGGTAGCCGTCTACATCCAGCAGTCCATTCGACTGTGGCGGGACGAGAAACGTCGCGAGCAGGAGCGAACCGACAGTCAGTGCGGCCGACAGATCAGCGATCGCCCGCACCGCGGGCAGGCCGTAGGTGGTCAGCGAGCCGGGATCGGGGATGCCGAGCAGACTCAGTGCCTGCGCCGCCGAAAGCCCCACCACCAGCGCCGCGACTACGGCGGCGATCGCACCGGCCAGCGCGGTCACCGTCGCGAACACCGCCCCGGACCGAGCTACCTCGGATTCCGCAGCTGCGGACGGAGCCTCGACTGACGACATACGACTGAGCGTAGTTCGGCAATTCATCCGTAGCCCGGTCGGGTTTGGGCCGATATTCTGGGCTGCGGCTCGCTGGGAACGCATGAACTACGTCACGGGATGGCCGGAACCTTGCTGACACCGAGAAACCATAGACCTGGACACTCGCTATAATTTTCGCGCTGGACAGCACGGCCATCGTCGGCCATGGTGGAACCCACTGCCTCCGTAGCTCAGTTGGATAGAGCAAGGGCCTTCTAATCCCTAGGTCGCAGGTTCGATTCCTGCCGGGGGCGCAGCACCCCTGTGACCTGCACAAATGCAGGTCACAGGGGTATTACCCACTCAGCACGATCTCAAACACCACGGAACTCTGCCCGGTAGACTCGACGATCCAGCCGCGGCCGAGAACTTGGCGGACGATTTGCGGCAGCACACCAAGTCGCGGGGGACGATCGACACCTACTACCGTTCAAACCGAGAACACCTGTGTTGGCACTCAGCAAGGGCCGCCGACTACACCCGCTGCCGTTCAGCGACAAATCCCGATCCGCACTGCGGCGGTACCTTCGAGCACGCGCCAGCCACCGCGCGGCTGTTGACGAAGACCCCGCGCTGTGGCTGGCCGGCAAGGCCGCGTGACGGGTTGGCGATCACCTCTAGAACCGCCGCAAACCGGGGTGCCGGCCCGGCCTTTTCGAGGCCGGGCGACGAGGGTGTAGTGCAGGGGTGAGGTAGGTCGGATCCGCACTTGACGGACGCGGTGGCGTTGGCGGGGCATCTGGTTACCGGATCGACGAGTCCATCAGACGCTGGCGGGAGCACGTCGGGCTCATCCACGCCGCCTCCGGTTTCCGTGATCGCGGTTGCACCGCAGTACTGCGGCGCGCCGTCATGGCGAATCCGTGGTTATCGAAGAGATCACCGGTATCCTCGAGTTCACGAGAGAATCCCGAAACTTGTGCCCCGTGAGATGGTGCCGTCGGTCGGCTTTCGGATGACGTCTAGCGCAGAGACGGTGCCGCACATGACGCATCGCTTGAGTAGTAAGACTCATGATCGCCCGGTAAGGGTCCGGAGGCGGGTTCGGATCGTGTCCTGAGTGGGACCGGATGGTCCCCGAGCGTGGTCGAGTACGTGGCGTCGAAGCTGTGCGGGTGACGGTCGCGCATGTAGGTGCGGGCCGATGGCGTGGTTGACCAGCACCAGGCGGTATGGCGAATGAGCAGCGAAGGAATCTCGACATGGCTCGATATCTCTTGGCAGCGAGTCCGATACCCGGACATGTGACGCCCATGCTGGCCATCGCGGGGGATCTGCGGCGCCGCGGCCATCACGTGCGGTTGCTCACCGGCGCGGCTTTCGGAGAAACGGCTGCGGCACAGGGCATTCCCAGTTCGGCACTCGCGATCGGCGCGACGGTGGCCCGGGTGGAGCGGCCGCGTGGCCGGACACCGAGCCTGCTGCGGCGGTGGCGAACCGGGCGTGCGGAGCTGCGCTCGAGCTTCCTCGATCCGATCGTCGCGCAGTTCCGCGCGGTGACCGCCGAGTTGGAGCACACGGATTTCGACGCCCTGTTCGTCGACGTGATGTTCACCGGCGCCATTCCGCTGCTGCTTGCGGGACGGGCGCGTCCTCCGGTGCTGGCGTGTGGTGTAGTTCCCCTGATGTTGACCAGCGTGGATACGCCGCCGTTCGGCATGGGGTGGCAGCCACGAGCGGGCCGCGACTATACAGCGTTGAATCGGTTCGTGCAGCAGGTATTGTTCCGTGGTGATCAGCGAAGGCTCGATTCGATTCTTCGCGATCTCGATCTCGGACCCGCACCGACCTTTCTGCTCAATTGGCCGGTGCTCGCCGATCGGCTACTCCAGTTCACGGTCCCCGGTTTCGAATATCCGCGCAGCGATTTGCCGCCGTCAGTATTGTTCGCGGGACCGATTCCGATCGATTCTCCCGGCGATGCGCAGCCGCCGAGTTGGTGTAGCGAGCTACCCGCCGGGAAGACCGTCATCCACGTAACCCAGGGGACCTGGGACAATAGTGATCTCGACCAGCTGATCCGGCCCACGCTGACGGCGATGAGTCGGCGCCCGGATGTAGCGGTCGTGGCGTGCACGGGTGGTTCACGGGCTCCTTTGGGGCCGATCCCGGCCAATGCCTATGTCACCGATTTCGTCCCCTACGCCCATCTCCTGCCGCATGTCGACGTGATGATCACCAACGGCGGCTATGGCGGTGTGCAACAGGCACTCAGCCGCGGTGTTCCTGTGATCGTCGCGGGTGATACTGCCGACAAGCCGGAGATCGCGTCGCGGGTGACCTATACGGGGGTCGGGATAGATTTGGGCACCAGGCGGGCACATCCGAACGATGTGGCGGCGGCGGTTGATCGAGTCCTGAATACCGGCAAATTTCATACCGCAGCAGCGCAATTGGCACAGGAAATGACTAAGCAGGCGCCGTTCGAGGTGATTGCGGATGTCCTGGTCGAACTGGGCGCGAATGAATCCGTGTCATCTGCCCCGGTCTCGCGAAACGGAGAATCCCGGTGAGCACAATGATTTTCGATCCCTCTCGACTGCCGCCCGACCCGTCGATACCGGATCGAACCGATGGCTTCCAGCGCTGGCGTGCCGAGACCCGTTCTCGGGTGCTCGACGAGCTGACGGCATTTCTAGGGCGCATGCGTCTGGACGAACTACATGCCATCGGTGTGGCGGAGGTACTGGCCCAGTATGCGATCGGTGGAAAATGTCTGCGTTCGACGTTCATGTATCTGGGCTGGCTCTGCGCGCGCGAGCCGGAGCCCGCCGCATTGCGGGCATCGGCCAGTCTCGAGCTGTTGCATGCGTTCGCCTTGCTGCAGGACGACGTGATGGATGCCGCCGTGCTGAGACGGGGAGCGGAGGCGGCTCACCTGCGCCTGTCCGCGCGGAACGGTGGCGGATCGGGGTCATCGTCATCGAGTTTCGCAACCTCGGCCGCCATCCTGCTCGGCGACATGTGCTTGGTGTGGGCGGAACAGATGCTGCGCGAGAGCGGTGTCGGGGTTGATGCCTTGGCGCGATTGTGGCCACGGTACGACGCGATGCGTATCGAGTTGGCGATGGGGCAGTTCGCTGATCTCGCACACGATGCGCGCAAAAGTCCCAGCCTGGACACCGTGCTCGGCATCGCCCGCGCGAAGTCGGGCAACTACACCGTCCGGCGGCCTCTCGAATTGGGCGCGGCGTTGGCGGGCGTTTCCGAGCGGACGATGGAGACCCTTGGCCAGTACGGGACTCGGATCGGTGAGGCATTTCAGCTGCGTGATGATCTGCTCGGGATCTTCGGCTCGACCTCGGAAACCGGCAAGCCCCAAGATAGTGATCTAAGGCAGCGCAAGGCCACCAGCGTGGTGGTCGCCGCGCTGGAGATGGCCGAAGCCGCCGGGCGACGTGAGCTCTCGGAGTTGCTGAACCAGCCCGAACTCGATGCGCAGGCGATCAGTCGAGGACGGTCGTTGATCGCATCATCGGGAGCGCCCGAGCGTATCGAGGCGATGATCTCTGACCGGATCGAGGAAGCCCTGGGCGTGTTGCGGGACGGCACGCTCGGGCGGGATCGGCGTATGGCGCTGGAACAGATGGCGCTGCTCTGCACTGCACGGGCAGCTGCGCTGAGAGGAAACGATGCGCACGGTCAAGGGACGTAGTGACCATATCGTGGTGGTGGGCACCGGGCCGGCGGGCCTGTCCACCGCGATCCACCTGGCCGGGCGTAGCCGGGCCATTACGGTAGCCGAACAAGAATCGGTGCCTGGCGGCCGGATGAGCCGACTCGATCTGGGCGGCTACCGCGTCGATGCCGGTCCGACGGTGTGCACGATGCCTGTTCCGATCGATGACGTCTTCGCCGCGGTCGGGGAGCGGTCCGGCGACCGATGGGATCTGGTCCCGATCGATCCTGCGTACCATGCGACCTTCGCCGACGGGCGAACTCTCGACGTACACAGTGTTGAGAACCGGATGATACGGTCGACCACCGAATTCGCGGACGCCCAGCTGGCAGCGAGCTATCGCAGACTGTGGGAGTGGTTGAGCCGGCTGTACACGGCCGAGTTCGATCGCATCGTCGTGGCGAACTTCGAATCGCCGCTGTCGATGTCGACACCCGCGCTCGGCAGGCTGAGGGCACTGGGCGGGTTCCGCCGCTGGGATCAGAAGGTTCGGCAGTTCATTGCCGCTTCGGAACTTCGGCGCGTGTTCACCTTTCAGTTGTTGCAGGCCGGAGTCGCGCTCGACCGCGCACTGTCCGCCCACGCGGTCATCGCTTACCTGGACACCATGGTGGGCGTGAATTCTCCGCGCGGTGGCATGCGGGCAGTCCGTTCGCGATGGCGCACACCTTCGCCCAGACCCGACCGTTTCGGCCAGCCGACATGATTCGCGGTATAGACAATGTTGTGCTGGCGGGCGGGTCGCTGGCGCCTGGGGTCGGTATCGCGCCCGTGCTGATCTCCGGACGTCTCGCAACCGACCGCTTCACCTGGCATCGGCAGGCGAACGGCACTGTTTCTGGAGCGAATTCGACGGCGGATCGGACCACGGGATGACCCGCGCCGAGCTCGACGCGGCAGGTATCACCGATCCGCGGCTGCGTCAGTCGTACCGGTGTTGCCGCGCACTCAATGCCACCCACGGCAAGACGTTCTTCCTCGCGACTCGGCTGCTCGCGCCCGACCAGCGGCCAGCCGTGCACGCGCTCTATGGCTTTGCCCGGCGCGCCGATGACATTCTGGACGAATTCAACCCGAAGCTCACTCCGGCGGAGCGGGGGGCGCGGTTGCAGATGCTCGCTGACCAATTCAGTTCCGCAGACCCGAAGGCGACTCGGTTTTGGCCGCGGTGTTGCACACCGCACAGACCTATCGGATACCCCGGCACCTGTTCGACGCGTTTCTTACGTCGATGCGAATGGACCTGTCGGTCACCGCGTATCCGGATCGGGCGGCCCTGGACCGCTATGTCTACGGGTCGGCGGAGGTGATCGGGTTGCAACTGCTGCCGGTGCTCGGCGCCACCGAGTCGGTGGCGACGGCCGCACCGTACGCGGCTGCTCTCGGAAAGGCATTCCAGCTCACCAACTTCCTGCGTGATGTCGACGAGGATCTAGCGCGCGACCGCGTCTATCTGCCCGCCGACGAACTCGCCGCGCACGGGGTGGACCGGGAAATACTGCTGTGGTGCCGCCGACAGCGGCGAGTCGACCAGAAGGTTCGGCGCGCACTGGCCGAGCAGCATGAGATCGTCAGGGGACTCTATGCTTACGCGCGCCGCGGGATCGACCAGCTGGCACCGCGTTCGCGTCCCTGTGTGGAGACGGCGGCGGTGTTGTACAGCGAAATCCTCGATCGCATCGAAGCCGACGATTTCGAGGTGTTCGGTCGCCGCGCCACCGTCGGAACCCGTCGCCGGATCCGGGTTGGCGCGGCGGGGTTCACGCGCGCTTGGTGGGCCCGCCGGACGCTCGGTTCCAGCAGGATGCGGGCAGAGACAGATAGGGCACGACTGCCGCTCGATGTGGCCGATCCGCGCGAGCAGGGTTGAGGAGACCACATGAGTCACTGGCACTATCTGCTGACCCTGCTGGTCTGTCTCGCATCGACGGCGCCGCTGGAGTTCCTCGGTCCCGGCGTCTATCGGCGACCGCGATTGCTGCGCGGCGCGTTGTGGCCTGCCGCAGCGCTGTTCGCGCTCTGGGACGTGGCGGCGATCGCCGCGGGTGTCTGGGGTTTCGATGACCGCTACACCCTCGGCGTGCTGCTCCCCGGTGCGATACCGCTGGAAGAACTGCTGTTTTTCGTTGTTGTGCCGGTGTGCGGCCTGCTCACCTTCGTCGCGGTCCAACTGCTGCTCGGCGCGGGACGTCGGTGGCTCGGCAACGCAGGGAGGGCAGCCGGGGCGATGAATCTCACCGGAGTCGGATATACGCTGCCGGCGGTCATCGCGGTGTACCTAGCCGAGTGGGCGGTGTTGCACACCGGACTGTTCCGGCGTCCTGCCTACTGGCTGACGATGCTGATCGTTTTGGGTTTCCAGATCCCGGTCGACGGATGGCTCACCAAGCTCAACGCACCGATCGTGGTGTACAACCCGGATCACATTCTCGGACTCCGATTTCCGTGGGACATTCCAGTAGAGGACTTCATGTTCGGGTTCTCCCTCGTGACCGCCGCGCTCTTGGGCTGGGAGCGCACTCGGCAGCGGCAGACCGGTGCCGAACGATGACCGCACCGAGTACCGGCTACGGGCGAGATCGGCGGCGCGTGCGTCATTCGGCGGCGCTGGGGCATCGCGACCTGAACCAGGGCGGCCCGCCGCCGCACGTGGTGGTGGTCGGCGCCGGAATCGCGGGTCTGGCTGCCGCGACGGGCCTGGCTGAACGGGGGTGTCACGTCGAGGTCGTCGAGCGCGAGCGATATTTGGGTGGGCGCGTCGGCGGGTGGACCGAAAGACTCACCGACGGCACCCAGGTGGGCATGAACCGCGGCTTCCACGCCTTCTTCGCCCAGTACTACAACCTGCGAAAGTTGCTCGGGCGCAGCGACCCCGAGTTACAACAACTGCGTAGGTTGGAAGACTATCCACTCATCGACGCGCACGGCCGCCGTGACACCTTCCGTGGGCTGCCGCGCACCCCGCCATGGAATGCCTTGGCTTTTGCGCTGCGCAGCCCCACCTTCCGGCTGCGCGATCTGGTCCGGATGGACCCGCGTGCCGCCGCGCCGCTGGCCGCGGTGTCGGTCCCGGAGATCTATACCCAGCTCGATCAGTTCGACGCGGAGACCTTTCTGCGCACCATCAACTTCCCGGAAGCCGCCCGACATCTGGCGTTCGAGGTGTTCTCGCGCAGCTTCTTCATCGAGCCTGGGCGCATGTCCGCCGGCGAGTTGGCGACGATGTTCCACATCTATTTCCTCGGCTCCAATGAGGGACTTGTCTTCGATGTGGCGCGGGACAATTTCGATGTCAGCCTGTGGACGCCGCTAGCGGAGTACCTGACCACGCCGGGCGTGCCGGGGCGGCCAGGCACCGTCCGCATCCACACAGGGGTATCCATCGATCGCGTCGACACCGAAGGCGCGGGGTTCCGCCTGGTCGACGACACCGGAGCGATCTTGACCGCTGATGCGGTGGTGCTGGCCGCCGACGTCGGCAATCTGCGCCGTATCGTCGCCGCGTCACCGACCCTCGGAGACGCCGAATGGCGGTCACGGGTAGCCGCATTGGCGCTGGCACCAGCATTCGCGGTGCACCGGCTCTGGCTGGACCGGCCGGTGCGCGCCGACCGGCCGTGTTTCCTCGGCACCGGCGGTTTGGGTCCGCTCGACAACATCAGCGTGCTGGATCGCTACGAACGGCAGGCCGCGTGCTGGGCCGAAGACGCCGGCGGCAGCGTCGTCGAACTGCACGCTTACGCGGCCGCTGATACGGCACCGCCGCTCGCGACGCGTACCGAGCTGCGCGACAAAATGCTCGCACGGCTGCACATGTTGTACCCGGAGACCGCCGCAGCGAACATCGTTGGAGAGACCATGCTGTGGCGCCAGGACTGCCCGCGCTTCTCGCCCGGAGACTTTGCCGAACGCCCCGGTGTATGCACCCCACATCCGCGACTGACTCTGGCCGGTGATGGAATTCGCGTCGATCTGCCGGTGGCTCTGATGGAGCGCGCCGCTACCACTGGTTGGACCGCGGCCAATGCCTTACTACGCCAATGGGATGCGGCCGGCCACACCCTGCACACGGTCCCCACCCAGGGGCGCTCCGCACTACTGCGCACATTTGCGACTCGCGAAAGGCGCACCCGATGAGCACCCGCAACGAGCTTGTCAACTGGGCGCAAAGCCGTCCGCTACAGCGATTTTCGCCTGAAATATGGTCGCAACAGTTACCCACCTATCAGGACGCCGATCCCAAGCTGATCGCGGCAGCGCTGCATTGGTCGCAGCAGCGTCCCTCGGGTAACTGGTACACCATCGCCGCAAGTAGCGCGATCCGCCGTGACCGTCCACTCGGCACCAGGGTCGGCGGCCGGGAGATCGTGGCCTGGCGGGACGATTCAGGCGGCCTGCACGCGGGTCCCGGTGCTTGCCCACATTTGGGCGCGCCCCTGGCGTCGGCGCACGTCGAGAACGACACTCTGATCTGTCGCTGGCACGGTCTTCGGGTGGGGGCCGGCGACAACGCCTCGCGGTGGTGCCCCTATCCCAGTTTCGACGACGGCGTGCTGGCCTGGGCGCGGTTGGACTCGCTGGGTGCGGAGGAGCCGACCGATACGCCGATCATCGGTCCGCGGCCCGCGGACACCACCGTGCACGCGGTAACCCATCTGATCGGGATATGCGAGCCGCAGGACATCATCGCCAATCGGCTCGATCCGTGGCACGGCTCGTGGTTTCATCCCTACTCGTTTGCCCGCCTGGAGGTGACGCGGACCCCGCCGCGCGAAGGGATCACAGAGGAGAATCACCGTCTTCTGTTACGGGTGATGTTCAGGGTGACTCGGAGGTTAGGGGTGCCGGTGCAGGCTGAGTTCAGCTGCCCGGATCCACGCACAATCGTGATGCGCATTGTCGACGGTGAAGGCGCGGGCAGCGTCGTCGAAACCCATGCCACGCCACTGGGTTCCGGCCCAGATGGCCGCGCCCGCACAGCGGTGGTCGAGGCGACCATCGCGACGTCCCAGCGTCCGGGGTTCCGGCACGCGCACTGGGCACTGCCGCTGTTGCGTCCGATAATGAATCGCGCGGCGGCACGGTTATGGCGCGATGATTTGACATACGCAGAACGGCGCTATCAGCTGCGCACCAATCAGAGTTGATCACGGTCGTGCCAGTGTTCGCAGATCGCCACGAATGTCCACTGTGTATCAGCCCTATGACGAGCAGCCTTACCGGGTCCGGAAATCGCCGACGAAGCTGATGCCGCCACGCCACGTGGAATAATGTGCACCGATTATGGATCTTTTATAAGCTCGCGGGGCGGGTAGCTCGTCATTCGACAGCATGTCGTCGACACCTGAGGAGTTCGAGTGACAACACATCGAGTAACTCGCTGCATACTAGGCTTCATGGCCGTGGTGATTGCCACGTACGCGCCGCTGCATGAAAATGTCGCCGCCGCCGCGCCGCAACCAGTCGCCGGCCCCGCGCCGGTGGATTCGCTCGACCTGAACAGATACCTGGGAACCTGGTATCAGCTTGCCGCTGTACCGCAGTTTTTCAATCTCGAATGCGCTCGCGATACCCGCGCTGACTACACCATGGACCCGGAGGGGAATGTCGCCGTGTACAACTCGTGCACGACCTGGTCCGGCGGGCGGAGCGAGATCCGCGGTACCGCAAAGGTCAATGATCGGGTGACTAATGCGCAGTTCCACGTCAGCTTTCCCACCGTACCGGGTCAGAGTCAGGTCGACGGACCGACAAACTATATCGTTACTGCACTCGGCCCCGACTACTCGTGGGCGTTGGTCACCGATCCGAGTAGGCTGTCGGGTTTCGTCCTTGCCCGCGGCTCGGCGCTCGATATACCGGACTGGGATCGGGTGCGCGCGGCCATCACCGCGGCAGGCCAGACTCCGTGCATGTACCTGACCTCTCCGGTAACCGGCGGACAGACCGATATGACCCTACTTTGTCTACGATGAGCAACGCTTTGGTCGCCCTGTCGAGTCACGCTGGATGATTGTGGCCCCACACGCTCAGCGGTGATGACGCCCAAGTTTCGCAGTTGTGGGTAGGCGGAGATCCTGGGCTCGGGGCGTGACCTGCGTCGGCCTGAGCGCCATCCGTGCGACAGCCCGATGACGTGCGTGTCCTGCTAGAAAACCGAACCGTGGTGTTTCGGCCGTTCATCGCTGACCTCGATACAGCGGTCCACATCGACATCCCGTAAGGAGGGTACGAGCGATGCCGCAGCAGAACCGAGCAGTCGTGGCCACGGGCAACGGCAGGGTTCGGGGTGTCGCCGAGGGGCCGGTGGTTGCCTTTCGCGGGATTCCGTACGCCGCCTCTCCGATAGGACCGCTGCGCTTTGCACCACCGCAGCCGCACCCTTCGTGGAGCGAGGTGCGCGAAGCCGCGCAGGCGGGTCCGGCCGTGCCCCAGGCCCCGTCCCGATTGGAACGGGTGATGGGCCATCGGACGCCGAACTGGGACGAAGACGGCTCGCTCACACTGAATATCTGGAGCCCACAGCAGGTGCTGGACAACGATACCGACCGTCCCGTGCTGGTCTGGTTCCACGGCGGCGGTTTCAGCAGTGGTTCGGGGGGCTGGGACTGGTACGACGGAGCGCGTTTGGCCGGGCTGGGGAATATGGTGGTGGTCACCGCCAATTACCGGCTCGGCCCGCTGGGCTTCCTCTACCTGCCGCAGATCGGTGCGAACAACCTCGGCGTCCAAGACCAAGGCGCGGTGCTGCGCTGGGTACGGGACAATATCGCCGCCTTCGGCGGCGATCCCGAGAGCGTGACAGTCGGTGGCCAATCGGCCGGCGCGTTCTCCGCATTCCAGCTCGCGGTCGATCCCGAGACCGGAAACATGATCCGCAGGGTGATCGCCCAGAGCGCTCCATGGAACATCGAGCCACAGGACCCTCGGCTGGCCTCCGAGAATGCCGAGGCGTACCTGCGCATCCTGGACCTCGAGGAATCCGCGAGTCTCGACACAGCACTGCGCGAGCTATCCGTCGAGAAGCTGATCGCCGCCTATGCGAAGCTCGCGGTGGACAAGGCTCAGTTCGGCAACCCCGCGCCGCCGATGTACTCGGTACTCGGGGGCACCGGCATCCCCTTCGCCTGGCGACAGGCCCTCGACATCGGTGCTCTCGCCGGCAAGGATCTGCTGGTCGGTTCGAATCGGGACGAGATGACGGCCTTCTTCGCGTTCGACGACCGCTTCCAGACCTTCGATCGGGAACAGGCGCTGCGACTGCTCGCCGACCTGCACGGCGACGATGCGCAGGCTCGGTACCGGCACCGCGAATCACAGTTTCCGGAGGCGACACCGACACGGATCGTCACCGACCTGGAGACCGAGGCGGGCTTTCGTGCCGGCGCGCTGGAGATCGCCGCGCGCCACGCGGCCGACGGCAACATGGCGTACGTCTACCAATGGGATTTCCTTCCGGCGCCAGACCCAGCCGACCTCCGGGCCACCCACTGCGGCGAACTGCCCTTCCTCTTCGGCACCTTCGACAGTTACTCGAACAGCCCCATGCTGGGCCGGGTTGGACCGAAGACCGACGCGCTCTGGCGGTCATTCGCCAGTGCGCTCGCCTCGTTCGTGACCACCGGTTCCCCGAATGGCGCGGGTCTGCCGTTGTGGCGACCTTACGCTGCCGGATCGGACGCACATGTTCTGCACTTCAGCTGACCCGCGCGCCGAACCGCCGGTCAAATCGGTACGACGCAGTCGCGCCGAGAAGGCCGAGCGTTTTCCCCTGGCCTGCGTTGCAGGCTCGTGAATACCCGACATCCGGCCGATAGTGTTCCGGCACCGCCGCAGCGGTGACCGGGTTGCTGCCGGAAAATGCCGTTGTACGCACCGTACGCCTGCGAAATACCTGCAGTGCGCACCTTGCGGCACCGAAAGCACGAGACACGCAGCACTTCCCCAGCGAGGCTCAGGCCTTCCGCATGCGCCCTCTGATCAGTAGTCTGGAATATTTGTGCGCCGCATACCGGAGGGGGACGGACAGGGTGCCGTGGGAAAAGCAATGTCGCAGCGCCGTCGCCGTCTACGCATGTCTCGTCGGCGCCGGATTCCGCAAACAGTCGCGGTACAAGCTGGCCATGTTCGCCGGGCTGTTCACCAACTGTGTCTTCGGATTCGTGCGCGCGGCGGTGCTACTCGCGGCGGTGGACGCCACGGGCGATTTCGGCGGCTACGACCAGGGCAGCATCAGCGCCTACGTGTGGCTCTCACAAGGACTGCTCGGCGCGATGCAGTTCCTGGGTCCGATCGGGCAGCTGGACGATCGAGTGAAGAACGGCGACATCGCGCTCGACTTCCTACGCCCGGTCGACCTCCAACTCGGTTATCTCGCCGATGATCTGGGGCGTGCGGCGTGCACCTTCCTGCCCCGCGGAGTACCGAGTGTCTTGGTCGGCACCCTCACGGTCGGACTGGCGATGCCGGGGACGGTAGGTCCGTACCTACTCGGCGCGATGAGTGTGCTGCTGGCTGTCGCGATTTCGTTCTTGTGCCGGTACGGCGTGGTATTGATCGGATTCTGGGTCGTCGAGACCCGCGGCATCCGTCAGCTGTACTACGTCGCGGGAACTTTCCTCGCCGGACTCTTCGTGCCGGTGCATGTGTTCCCGTCCTGGTTGCGCACGATCGCGGATGCCACCCCGTTTCCGTCGATCCTGCAGTCGCCGGTCGACTTACTCTCCGGCCGGATCACCGGAGTGGACGCATACTCGGCTGTCGGAGTGCAGGTGCTATGGGTGCTGGCGGTCGGGCTGGCCGGCCGCCTGCTACTGGTCGCGGGACGCCGCAGACTGGAGGTGCAGGGTGGTTGAGGTCGCCCCGGCTCGTACGGGGTCATGGTCGACCCCCTACGCAGCGGTGCTGCGCTCCAGAATCCGCGCTCAGCGCAGCTACCGATTATCTTTCGCCAGCGAGGTTTTCAGCGCTCTGGTGACGGGTCTGGTCGAGTTCGCCGAAGTCTGGGTGATCTTCCGCACCGCGCGGGTGCTCGGCGGATTAGACCTGGACGCGGCGCTACTACTGTTCGAGCTGAGTCATACGAGTTTCGCGCTGTCCCAGGTGCTGTTCGGCCACCTAGACACCCTGCCGACGCTCATCAGGATGGGCCGGCTCGATGTTTATCACCTCAGGCCACAGCCCCTGCTGCTGCAGCTGATCACCAGCGACATCTCCTTGCGCAGGCTCGCCAGGGCCTCGGTCGCGATCGTGGTGCTCGCCATCGCGTTGGCGCGCAATGACCTCGATTGGGCTCCGAGCACAACCACTCTGGTGATCCTGACCCTGCTCGGCGGGGTCACGCTGTTCGGCGGCTTGTTCGTCTGCGCGGCCGGGCTGCAGTTCTATCTGATCGACGGCGCCGAGCTGACCAACAGCTTCACCTACGGTGGCTCGTTCGCCGCCACGCAACCCGCCTCGGTGTTCCCCACGCCGCTGAGACTGCTGTTCGGATTCGCCATCCCGGTCTCCTTCACCACGTATCTGCCCACCATCGCGCTGCTGCGACTGCCCGGCCCGCCCTTGCTTCCTTCCTGGCTGGCCTGGCTTGCTCCGCTCGCCGCGCTGTGGGTGTGGCTACTCGCGCTGGGCCTGTGGCAGATCGGCACACGGCACTACCAGGGAGGCGGCGGATGAGTACGAACCGACCGGACGCGATCATCGACATGAACAATCTGACCAGACAATTCACCCGCTACCGCAAGGACGGACACCGTTGGCGGCGCCGCCGCGAAACGCTGACCGCGGTCGATGGGATGAGCTGCCGGATCGACCGAGGCACTGCCGTCGGCTACATCGGCGCCAATGGCGCGGGCAAGTCCACCACCATCAAAATGCTCACCGGCATCTTGGTGCCCACCGCAGGCACCGTCCGTACCTGCGGGCTGGACCCGGTGCGACAGCGCCGCGAACTAGCCGGCCGGATCGGGGTGGTGTTCGGACAGCGGTCCCAGCTGTGGTGGGATCTTCCACTGCACGAATCGTTTTCGATCCTCGCCGCGATTCACCGACTGGAACCGGACGTCGCACGCAAACGCACGCACGAACTCGTCGAGCAGCTGGAAATGGCCGACACCCTCGCCACGCCCGTGCGCCAGCTATCGCTCGGTCAACGCATGCGCGCGGAAGTGGCCGCCGCGCTGCTGCATTCACCTGAATTGGTGATTCTCGACGAGCCGACCATCGGACTGGATGTGCTGTCCAAGCAGCGGTTACGCGAGTTCCTGCGGGCCGAGCGTGCCGATCGCGGAACCACCCTGCTGCTCACCACACACGACATGGGCGATATCGAAAGGCTCTGTGGACGTGTGCTCGTCGTAGACCACGGCCGCCTGGTCTACGACGGGTCGTTGGCCGGGTTGGGGCGACCGTCGGCGCTCAGCGGGTCCTGGTGGTCGACCTGGCCGAGCCGACACCGGACATCGACGACCTGCCCTCGGCCCGCCTGTTGGCCAGTGCGGGCAACGGGATGCGACAACGGCTGGCCTTCGATCCGGAGCAGACCACGGCCGCACAGTTACTCGCCGCCGTCTCGGACCGGGCCGAGGTACGCGACCTGTCGATCGAAGAACCCGAGATCGAAGACGTAGTGCGGCGAATATACGAATCCGCCCGCTGAATCAGCGGGCGGATTCGGTCTCGGCGTCGGTGCGCTCGATAGCTCAGTCGGCTTCGCGCGCGCCTTGGTCGAGGCGCAACGGTGGGTACTCGTCGCGCATCAGGCCGGCGTACACCTGCACCCGGATGAGCCAGCGGTTGATGCCCATCACGAAGTCGTACACACCTTGCGGGTAACGCGCCGTGAACAGCAAGGCGATCAGCGCGACGATCAGCAGAATGCTTATCAGCGGAATCGAGCCACCGCCCCATTCGTCGGAGTCACCCATGCCGACGGCGACGCCCCCGCTCACCATCGCGGCGACGATCAGATAGTGCGGAATGGCCAACAACCACCATTTCACCAGCACCAGGCCACGGTGCAGCGTTTCCGGATGGTCGATCTCCAGATCCGCCGGGTAGTCCGCGTTCGACTGCAGGCTGAACGGCGGGTATTTGTCGGTACCGAGCACCGATAGCGCGTAGAAGGTGACTCGCCAGCCCCAGCGCATGACGCCGACATTGAAATCGAAGATCGCTCGCGGGTACTTGCCGGTGATCAGGATCGCGAAGAAGGCGACGATCGTCAGCACCAGGTAGGCGATGTGCAGGAAGAACAATACGACATAGTGCGGGATGGCCAATAGCCATTTGACCAACCACATCCATCGCGACAGGGCGGGGTCGAGGTCTCCTCGAACGCGAATCGGGTTGGGCGCGACGGGCTTGTCGGGTTCCATGATCGATGCTCCTTCCGGGTGCTTTCGATCGATGCGAAAACCAGTTGGGATGTCCTGATTGTCGCGTATCGGGCGACCGCGAATGACACCTTCCGATACCGACACGCCAACAAAACGGGAATACGCGCGTACGGCGCGTCGATACCCGCCCGAGGGCCGCGGGATTGTCGCGCCGAGTAACTCGCACTACCCGTTGCTTCGACGCCCCGGCAGGGCGACGCGGACCTCCCGCGAAGTGTGCTGCTGGACAATTACATTGACGACACGACAGGGCGGTGACGGGAGCACCGCACGGCGTCTCGACCGATTCCTGTTGCCTTAGAGGGTGATTCGACCGCGCACGACGCTTGTCCCATCCCTGTCGTCGTCAGTGCCGCGATGATCGCCGTGCCGGTGTTGGGCATGTGCACAGACAAGAGCAACAGACGCAGATCCGCTACCTCGCCTCGCGATTCTCCTCAACGTTGTCCACCGCGCCGCAGCAGCCGCCCCAGGGCCGAAACCCGGCATGAGCCGTGAGAGAGGCTCCCTAACGGTGTACGGATCGCGCTACTCGATCGGGTCGAACAGGCTGGACGGCACCGAAAACGCGCGCCGATCAGGTCCCCACCCGCTGACCGATGTCGGCCGGGCGCCCGGTTGCGGCTAGTAGCATTGAACCGTGACATTCAGCGTGGTGCGGGTGCCCCTGTTTCGGGTGTTCGTCGCAGTCGCGTTTACGGTGTGGGTTCTGGCCATGGCGGTGCCCGAATGCCATGTCTTCGCCCACACGCCCCTGCCACATGCCCATATCGAAGCGTCCGCACCTACTGTCGCTTCCACGATGTCGACGGCGGTTCTCGCCGACCGGCATCAGCACGCCGCCGAGCCGGATCGGCATCTGGCCGCCGACTCGGTGCTCGCCGCCCTCCCGCGTGACGCCTCATTGTCTTCCCTGCTCCTGGTCGCGGTCGCACTGCTCATCGCGATTCCGGCGGCGGCCGGATTCGGTGGCGGCTTACGCGCGCCGCCGATCGCGCTGCTCCCGGTCTGTCGAGGCAGGGAGAAACTCACCAGATTCGGCATCGATCGGAACTGACCGGTCAGCGTCAGGCCTGAGCCCGCCAGGGCTCGGCCGGTGTTCGTGCGTTATTCGCACTCACACCGTCGCTACGCACAGCGACCGTACAGAATCGACGATTCCCATGACCTCTGCGCTGCAGAAAACAATCGTGTCGACTTCCGTCCCGCCCGAGCGGGCAACGACCGGGTCGATCACACTTCCGAGCCCGGCGAGCCTGTTGACCACCGCGCACCGCTGCCCGCGACCGGCCACCATGGTCGGCAACACGCCGGTTCTCTGGATCACCGAGCCACTGACCGCGACCACGGGGCCGACCGGCCGCGGCTTCTGGGCCAAACTGGAAGGCGCCAATCCCGGCGGCATGAAGGACCGGCCCGCACTGCATATGGTCGAACGCGCCGCGGCTCGCGGCGAACTGCTACCAGGTGCTCCGATCATCGAATCCACCAGCGGCACACTCGGGTCAGGCCTGGCACTGGCGGGAATGGTGCACCATCACCCGGTCACGCTGGTCACCGATCCCGGACTGGAGCCGCTCATGCACCACATGCTGGCGGCCTACGGCGCCCGGGTGGACGTGGTCACCGAGCCGCACCCGATCGGCGGCTGGCAGCAGGCGCGCCGCGACCGCGTCGCCGAACTGCTGTCGCGAGATCCGCGGGCGTGGTGCCCCGACCAGTACCACAATCCCGACAATCGCGATGCCTACGAAACGCTGGCCCTCGAGCTCGTCGCCCAGCTGGGCCGGGTAGACATCCTGGTCTGCTCGGTCGGCACCGGTGGCCATTCCGCCGGGATATCGCGCATCCTGCGCCGTTACTTTCCACACCTGCGACTGGTCGGCGTCGACACCGTCGCCTCGGCGATCTTCGGACTTCCCGCTGGTCAGCGCCTGATGCGCGGCCTCGGCTCGAGCATTCACCCGGACAACGTCGACTACCCGGCGTTCGACGAAATCCACTGGGTCGCCCCGGCGGAGGCGGTGTGGGCCTGCCGTCGCCTCGCCGCGACGCACTATGCCAGCGGCGGCTGGAGCGTCGGCGCCGTCACCCTGGTGGCGGGCTGGCTGGCCAGGACCAGTGGCCCGGATGAGCGGATCGCCGCGGTCTTCCCCGACGGTCCGCTGCGGTACTTCGACACCGTCTACAGCGACGAATACTGTCGCGAGCACGGCTTGCTCGGCATCGATCCACCGTCCGAGCCCGCTCACATCGGTCATCCCGCCGACGCCGTCGTGGAATCCTGGACCCGATGCACGACGGTCGTCGACCCACGGGGCGCACACCACACCACCACCCCAGTGGAGCCGGCGCTATGACCGAGCTGTTCGCCACCTATCGCAGCTTCCCTCGGCCGAGCCGTCTGCTGATGGTCAACCAGTTCGCCATCAACACCGGCTTCTACATGTTGATGCCGTACCTGGCCGGCCACTTGGCCGGGTCGCTCGGCTTGGCCGCCTGGGCGGTCGGCCTGGTACTCGGCGTTCGGAACTTCGCCCAACAGGGGATGTTCCTGCTCGGCGGCACCCTGGCCGACCGGTTCGGCTACAAACCGCTCATCGTGGCCGGATGCCTGCTCCGCACCGGCGGTTTCGTGCTGCTGGCCTTCGCCGATTCGCTGCCGGCGTTGGTGGTGGCGGCCGCGGCAACCGGTTTCGCGGGCGCGTTGTTCAACCCCGCGGTTCGCGCCTATCTGGCGGCGGATTCGGGGCCGCGTCGGGTAGCGGCGTTCGCGGTGTTCAACGTCTTCTACCAAACGGGCATCCTGTTCGGTCCGATCGTCGGGCTGGCGCTGATGGCCATCGACTTCCGCGCCACCGCCGCGGGCGCGGCGACGGTGTTCGGTCTGTTGACGCTCGCCCAACTCCGCGCCTTGCCGCAGCACACCGCGGCGCCGAGAACTACTTCGGTGCTGGATGATTGGCGCGTCGTACTGGCCAACCGCCCGTTCCTGCTCTTCGCCGCGGCGATGATCGGCTGCTCGGCGCTGTCGTTCCAGGTCTACCTGGCGCTGCCCATCCAGGCCGCGCGCATTGTCGGCGCGCATTCGGCGACCGTGCTGATGACCGCGGTGTTCGTGGTCTCCGGGGTGATCGCGATCGCCGGACAGTTGCGGATTACTCGCTGGTTCGCGCAGCGCTGGGGGCGCGGCCACAGCCTGGCGTTCGGCATGGCGATTCTCGCGACCTCGTTCGTTCCGCTGCTGCTGGTGCCGGGCACCGGCCTCGGCGTGTGGCCCGCGGTCGGGGCGCTGCTGCTGACCGCGGCGGCGTTGGGAGTCGGTGCGGCGGCGGTGTTTCCGTTCGAGATGGACACCGTGGTCGCGCTATCGGGAAACCACCTGGTGGCAACCCACTACGGCCTATACAACACCATCGTCGGAATCGGCATCCTGCTCGGCAATCTAGGTATCGGCGCCCTCCTCGACACCACGCACAAGGCGGGGACGAGTTCGCTCGCCTGGGCGATGCTCATCGCCATCGGCGCCGCCGCCGCGGCGGCGCTGCTGGCGCTCGCCCGTGCCAGGCGGCTGGACGCACCGGTCCCGGTCGGCTGACCGGAAGCAACCGCCCCGGATACCCGAATCCGGGGCGGCTACCCGGGTCCGGTCCCCTGCGCCGAATACAGGCTGACCTCGCCCTGCTCGCTGAGGAAGGCGTTGACCAGCATGGTCCGAGTGGCCCGAAGTTCGTCCCGATCCGGGGCGGTGGTGGTGATCGAGATCTGCGGGATGACAGCCCAGTTCACCACGTACCGCTCCGGTGGGCCGTCGTCATCGGACAGGCGGGCGAGGCGAAAGACCGAGACGGTCTTGTGGACGATGAGGTTGCGTACGACCTCCGCGATTCGCTCAGGGTCTTCCAGGGCGAACATGAAGCCGAATGTCAATTCGGGCGATGACACGTACGCGGGCACGAACATGGAGGCTAGCCGATCGGGGGACACCGCGCAGCCCCGCGCGCGACCGGTTGCTATTCAGCCGCTCGAATAGCCGAGGGAGCCGAGCGTAGCGATCAGGCGACCCGACCGTAACGGAATATAACAATTTCCGGCCAGCTTCATTTTTTTACACCACACTATTGCGCGGATAGGACTTCCGCGCTTTCCTGGAATTGTCCCGTTTTCTCGGTCCGTCTTCCTCATCGCATCGTCGCGGATTTCCCGGTCACTTTTCCGGGCTGACTATGGGGCGGCGTCCGGCGGCGGGACTGCGCCGGAGCCGAGGGGTGCCCTCCTCGAAATCCTCCTCGGCCCTGGCGTATCCAGGGTCAGAATCGATACCGCACGGGCATCACCGGCCGACTGGAACAGGAATGGCGTTTCGGAACCGATCAGCCGTCGACGCGCGCCAGGACCCCGACGCGCCGAATCGCGGTGAACGCCGCCTCCCGCCCGCCCGCCGTCGCAACCACGAACGGCGACACATCGACGCGCACCAGCAGACGAGCGAGGGACTGATGTGTGGTCAACCGACGAGGACATCGAGGAGCAGCGCGGCCAACCCCGTGAAGGCCCGATGCCACTCGATGGCCATCGAGTGGCATCGGGTCCGTCGAGCACCGCCCACGGCCTGCGCTGTGATCGCATGACCGCGAAATCACATATCGCACAATAAGATTAAGCCGGAATGCCTCTGTTTAGGCACATTCAGAGCAGGTGAGCGGTGGCGCCGACTGCCGGAAAACAAGGTTCGCCGAACCGATCGAAGAGAACCGGAACCCGATCGCCGACGTCACGAACACAGGTTCCCGAATGCCGGTATCGTCTGATCAACGCGGCTGTTCGCCCTCGGGTTCGACGACCTCTGCATCGACGAACTCGGCATCGACGAACTCCACCGCCTCGGTCACCGGCGGCTCGTCGTCCGGGACCGCCACCTGGTCGTCGCGGTCGAGATCGCGGTGCGCCGCCGCGTCCGCGCGAGCCGCGGCCGCCGCCTCGTTCATCTCGATCGCGTCGGTGATCCACTCACCGATCTCCCTGGTGACCTCCGAGACGGTCCCGGTGATGATGCCGGCGATATTGCCGATATGTTTGGCGCCCGAGGATGTCAATTCCTGAATGAGATCTTTGTTGCTCTCAAATTTTCCGATCATTCACACGCCCACTTCACTCGCCTTTCGCTGACGCATCACGATAACACCGGGCGACGACTCGCTCCGGACCATCCGAGGCGGCAGCGCGAGCGTGAAAATCTTCTTCCACACCGAGCCGATCTGCTTGCCGAGCGGGCCGGTGTTGTACGGCAGACCGTACTTTTCACACAACGCGCGCACGGTCGGCGCCATCGCCGGATAGCGGCTCGCGGGCAGATCGGGGAACAGGTGATGCTCGATCTGGTGCGACAAATTGCCCGACATGATGTGGAACAGCTTGCTGCCCGTGATGTCGGCCGAACCGAGCATCTGACGGACGTACCACTCACCACGGGTCTCGTCCGCGGTCTCTTCCTCGGTGAACGTCTGTACGCCGGTCGGGAAGTGGCCGCAGAAGATGATGCCGAAGGCCCACACGTTGCGCACCAGATTGGCAGCGACGTTGCCTGCCAACGTGTGGAAGAACAGCGGCCCCGTGAGGGCGGGAAAGAGCACGTAGTCCTTGAGCACCTGTTTGCCCGCCTTGCGACCCTGGCCGAGGATCAGCTGCTTGACCTGCGGCCACTTCCGCTTACCGGCGAGGATGTTCTCGACCTCGAGGTCGTGCGCCATCACACCCCACTCGAACAACATCATGAGCGCGAAGGCATACAGCGGCTGCCCCAGACGCAGCACGTTCCACTGCTGCCCCGCATCCATCCGCAGCACGGAGTAGCCGATGTCGCGGTCCTTGTTGTGGATATTGGTGTAGGTGTGATGGAGGTAGTTGTGCGAGTGCTTCCACTGATCGGCCGGGCAGACCGTGTCCCACTCGAACACCCGGGAATTCAGGCCCGGCTCGCGCATCCAGTCGTACTGACCGTGCATCACGTTGTGGCCGATTTCCATGTTGTCCAGGATCTTCGACACGCTCAGCGCCGCCACCGCGGCGAGCCACACCGGCGGAAGGAAGCCGAGGTACATCAGTCCACGACCCGCGATCTCGAAACCACGCTGCGTGGCGATGATCGAGTAGAGGTACTTCCGGTCCCGCTCGCCGAGATCGGCGACGACCTCGGCGCGCAGTCGGTCGAGTTCGCGACCGAGTTCCTCGACCTGCTCCGGACTCAGCACCAGCGGTCCGTCTTCGGTTTCGGTACGGATGGTCATGATCACTACCCTTCGTTGTCAGATGTCGATCTCGACATCGCCGAGCGGCGCGCTGATACACAGCTGGATCGGCTGATCGGGATCACTGTCGGTCTCGCCGGTGCGCACATTGCGCGTGCCGCCGGTTCGGCGAACCGCGGTGCAGGACAGACAAATCCCCATCCGGCAGCCGTACTCCGGCGTGAGACCGGCGGATTCGGCTTGCTCCAGCAGCGTCGCTCCGTTGTTGCGCGCACTGCGCCCGCTGGCGGTGAAGTGCACCGTGCCGTGCACCTGCGCCGCGTCGATCGCCGCGGTGGACAGGGCGAACTCCTCGGTGTGCAGCCGGTCGTCCAACTGCTCGGCCTGGTAGACCGTGCGGACCGCCGCCATCAGGGACCGCGGGCCGCAGACATAGGTCTGCGCGGTGGCGAACCAGGGCGCCACACGTTCCAGTTCGTCGTAGTCGAAATGCCCGCTCCGGCGCACCGGCACGAGTTCTGCCCGTGGCAGGTCGGTATCGCCCCGGTTCACGCCACTGTCCGATCGCGACGTATGACGAAGTTCGATGCGGAAGTTGGCGTGCCGACGAGCGATCGCGTCGAGTTCGGCACGGTGCGGCACCATCTCCGGCGATTTCGCGTAGTGCAGAAAGACGACTTCGCCGGGATAGCTCTCGTCGGCCAAGGTGCGCAGCATGGACAGCACCGGCGTGATCCCACTGCCACCACTGATCAGCAGCACGCGTTCCGGGCGCGACTCGGGTAACCGGAACACGCCGTCCGCAGGCTCCAAGTCGACCACCATGCCGACAGCGGCGTTGCGGTAGAGGAACTGCGACACCACACCGCCGGGATGAGCCTTGACGGTGAGCTGGAGAGAGCGATACCGGCCGCTTTCCGGATTCACCGGCGAATAGCACCGGGCGTGACGTACGCCGTCGATCACCACACCGATGCGGACATACTGTCCGGCGGCATGGCCTTTCCACTGTCTGCTCGGTCGCAGCGTGAGCGTCACCGAACCGGGCACCGTACGGCGCACGTGGGTGATTTCGGCCCGCATCTCGCGCATGGTCAGCGTGGGGCGCACCAGTTCCAGATAGCGGTCCAGCGGGTGTGGCGAGGTCAAGGTCTGCACCAGGTCGACGAGATCCATTCGTTCTCCGTGCCTCTAGTCAGCTGACGACGCGCGACCGATATTTCAGTGCACGTCTGTACACTCAACTAGTGTGAGCTATACCAGGGGGCGTTTGTCAACCAGCGAAACCTGTGACACGAACCCCATCGCGAGCCCAGTCAAATGGTGAACGGATGTATGCTCAGCGTGATGAGCGAGCAGGCAGCGACCCGAGGCGAACGCAAGGAGCGGACCAGGCGAGCACTCCTGGACGGCACCCTCGCGCTGGCCGCCGACCGCGGGTTCGCCGCGCTCAGCCTGCGGGAGATCGCCCGCACGGCGGGCATCGTGCCGACCGCGTTCTACCGGCACTTCGCGTCGCTGGACGACCTGGGCGCGACGCTGGTCGACGACGGCGTCACCGCGTTGCGTCTCGCACTCCGCGACGTGCGACGCAACGCGGACGCGAGCCTGTCGGACACGGTGCGATTCGTCTTCGAACAGGTACGCCCCGAACGGGAGCTGTTCAGCTTCCTGAGCAGAGAGCGGCACGGCGGATCCGCAGCGCTGCGCACGGCGATCGCGCTCGAACTCCAGCTGATCGTCCGGGAACTCGTCGCCGACCTCTCCCGGATCAGCGCCCTGGACTCCTGGTCTCCCCCAGATCTGGAGATCGCCGCCGATCTGCTGGTCGCGACGGTCACCGACGGGATTGCGGCCTACGTGTCGGCCGCGCCGCGCGAGCAGAGCGCGATCGTCGACCGCACCGTGCGGCAGATGCGGCTGATCGCACTCGGCATGGGCGCGTGGTCGCCGCCGAAACAGCGCTGATTCGCTAGCGCGTCCGGCACGTCAGCCTCCGGCGAGGGGCTCGTCGGCAACCGGATCGGTCCGGTCCGGTGACCGCACCGGAAGCAGCACCGCGAGTCCGACCGCGAGCACGACGAGCAGACCGACGATGCCCGCGCGATCCGCGTCGAACAGCCAGACGAACAGGCCGAACAGCGTGGGGGCGAGGAACGACACGGCGCGTCCCGTCGTCGTGTACAGGCCGAAGAACTGTCCCTCGCGCCCGGGCGGGGCCAGGCGGGCCAGGAAGGACCGGGCCGCCGCCTGTGCCGGGCCGACGAAGACGGTGAGCAGCAGTCCGAAGATCCAGAACAGCAACGGTCCGGACACCATCAGCAGCGCGAGTCCGCAGATCAGCATGGCACTCAGGGATATGACGATGACAACCTTGGGCCCGCCCCGGTCGTCGAAGCGGCCCGCGACGACCGCACCCAACGCCGCGACGACATTGGCGGCGATTCCGAACAGCAGCACGTCCGAGTCGGCGATGCCGTAGACCCGGACGGCTAGCACCGCCCCGAAGGTGAACACCCCGGCGAGGCCGTCGCGGAAGATGGCGCTGGCCGCCAGGAAAGCCACTGTGCGACGGTCGATATGCCACAGTTCGCGCAGGTCCCGCCAGAGCACGCGGTACGACCGGAAGAACCCCGCGCCCGCCGCACCCGGATCGGCATCCGTGCGCGGCAATTCGGGCACCGCGAACAGGACCGGCAGCGCGAAGGCGGCGAACCACACGGCGGCGAGCACGGCGACGAGCCGGATGTTCAGCCCCGCATCGGTGGGCACCCCGAGCAGCCCCCGGTTGTCGCCCTCGCCGGAGATGAAGCCGAAGTAGCAGATCAGCAACAGGACGATGCCGCCGAAATAGCCCATAGCCCAGCCGAATCCGGAGACCCGGCCGACCGTCGCCGGAGTGGACACCTGCCGCAGCATCGCGTTGTAGGGCACGCCGGCCAGCTCGAAACAGGCCGAGCCGAACGCGAGCAACACCAGTCCGAGCCACAGGTCGTGATAGTCGTCATGCACGAAGAACATCAGCGCCATCGCGACGATCGTCAGCGCGGTCAGCGTGCCGAGTGAGCGCTTGCGCTTCGCCTGCGCGTCGAAGTGCTGGCCACTGACCGGCGCGGTCAACGCCACGATCAACCCGGCGACACCGATCGCCCAGCCGAGCCAGGCGCTCGCCGACACCCCACCGGGCAGATCGTCACCGACTTTGTCGGTCAGATACACCGAGAACACGAACGTGAGGATCACCGCGTTGAACGCGGAGGATCCCCAGTCCCAGAATCCCCATGCCACCACGTTCCCGCGCCCGGCGGCCTGCCCGACAGTCGCCCGTGCGCTCACCTCGGTCATGGGCGCAGCCTAACCGCCGTAGTACGCCCCGAGGAGGCATACGAGCTGACACTCCCACCTACCGAGGGCCCGCACGGCACGGCCTGGGTGGCGACATGGGTGGAGTCGAGTGCACCGTACGGCCGTCGGGTTGACCGTCGATCACGCTGATCATCGACCAGCCAGACGAGCACCCGTCGGACGGATCCCATCGATATGCACCCAGTTGCATAGAACTGTTTGTTACGGATAATCTGACTGCCATGGCCCTCGAGCACGCGTTGCTGGTATCGCTGACCGAGCGCGCCGGCTCGGGATATGAGTTGGCACGCCGCTTCGACAAGTCCATCGGCTATTTCTGGAGCGCGACCCACCAGCAGATCTATCGTGTTCTCAAGCGCATGGCGGAATCCGACTGGCTCACCAGCGAGTCGGTGATCCAAGCGGGCCGACCGGACAAGAAGGTCTACTCGGTGAGTGAAGCGGGGCGGGCCGAACTCGCCCGATGGATCGCCGAACCGGCCGATGTCGGCACCCCCCGCAATGAACTCGCGGTAAAGATCCGCGCCGCCGCCTATGGGGACCTCGACGCGCTGCGCGCTGAGGTAGCCCGCCACCGTGACCAGCACCATCAGCGGCTGGAACTGTATCTACTCATCGAGAAACGCGACTTCCCCGTGCCGGACCAGCTGTCCGGGACGGCCCTGCACCAATACCTCGTGTTACGCGCGGGCGTGCGCGTGGAGTCGGGATTCGTCGAATGGTGCGACGAAGTTCTGCAAGCACTGCACCCCCGCGCGTCAGCCCCGCGTGAGGTGCCGGAGAAAGGCGAGACTTCCCGATGAGTTCCTTCCCCCACCTCTTCGAGCCGCTCGACCTCGGCTTCACCACCCTGCGCAATCGCGTGGTGATGGGGTCGATGCACACCGGCCTGGAGGACCGCGCCTGGGACACCCACCGGCTGGCGGCGTTCTTCGCCGAACGCGCCCGCGGCGGCGTCGGCCTGATCATCACCGGCGGCTACGCGCCCAACCGCACCGGGTGGTTGCTGCCGTTCGGCGCGAAACTGACCAACAAGACCGAGGCCTACCGGCACCGCGCGATTACCACAGCGGTGCACGACGAGGGCGGCAAGATCGCCATCCAAATCCTGCACGCGGGCCGTTACTCCTACCTGCCCGGCAGTGTGTCGGCCTCGTCGATCAAGGCGCCGATCAACCCGTTCCGGCCGCGCAAGCTCTCGGCCAAGGGCATCGAACAGACCATCGACGACTACGTCCGCTGCGCGACACTGGCCCAGTTCGCCGGCTACGACGGCTGCGAGATCATGGGCGGTGAAGGGTATTTCATCAACCAATTCCTCGCGCCGCGCACCAACAAGCGCACCGACGAGTGGGGCGGCTCAGCACGCAATCGGCGCCGGATCGCGGTGCAGATCGTGCGCCGCACCCGTGCCGCGGTCGGCCCGAATTTCCTCATCGTGTTCCGGCTGTCCATGGCCGAACTGGTGGAGCAGGGGCAGACCTTCGAGGAGATCGTGGCACTGGCCAAGGACCTCGAAGCGGCGGGGGCGAACATTCTGAACACCGACATCGGCTGGCACGAGGCGCGCGTGCCAACCATCGTGACCTCGGTGCCCCGCGCCGCGTTCGTGGAGTTCACCGCGAAAATCGCCCAGCAAGTCGACATTCCGGTCTGCGCGTCCAACCGGATCAACATGCCCGCGGTGGCCGAGGAGATCCTGACCCGCGGCGACGCTCAACTCGTTTCGCTGGCGCGTCCGTTCCTCACCGACCCCGAATGGGTGAACAAGGCCGCGCAGAACCGGGTCGACGAGATCAATACCTGCATCGCGTGCAACCAGGCCTGCCTGGACCACGCTTTCCAGCACAAGACCGTCTCCTGCCTGCTCAATCCGCGCGCCGGGCACGAGACCGAGCTGAAACTGCTGCCCACCCGCCGCGCCAAGCGGATCGCGGTCGTCGGCGCGGGCCCCGCCGGGCTGTCCGCGGCGGTGAATCTCGCCGAGCGCGGCCACCGGGTCGACCTGTTCGAGGCCGACGACAAGATCGGCGGGCAGTTCGACATCGCCCGCCGCATTCCGGGCAAAGAGGAGTTCGACGAGTCGATCCGCTACTACCACCGGATGCTCCAGATCACCGGCGTCACCGTGCATCTGAACAAGCGGATCGACGCAGCCGAACTCGCCGAAGGGCGTTACGACGAGGTAGTGCTCGCCACCGGCGTGCGACCGCGCATCCCGGAGATCCCCGGCATCGACCACCCGATGGTGCTCACCTACGCCGAACTGGTACGCGAGCAGAAGCCGGTCGGTAGGCGCGTGGCGGTGATCGGGGCGGGCGGTATCGGCTACGACGTCAGCGAATTCCTCGTCGTCGACGGACACCCCACAGTGAAACTGGACGAGTGGAAACAAGAGTGGGGCGTCACCTCCGACGACGAGCAGGTTCCCGGCCAACTCGCCACACCCGAGCCCGCTCCCGCGGCCCGCGAAGTGGTCCTGCTGCAACGCAAGACGACCCCGTTCGGCAAGGACCTCGGCAAGACCTCAGGCTGGGTGCATCGCGCCGCACTGAAGGCCAAGGGCGTGCGACAGATCGGCGGGGTGAACTACGAACGTATCGATGACCGTGGCCTGCACATCAGCTTCGGCGAGAAACGCCAACGCCCCCAAGTGATCCCGGTCGACAACGTGATCGTGTGCGCGGGCCAGGAATCCGTCCGCGAACTCGAGGCCCCGCTGCGCGCGGCAGGAGTGAACCCGCACGTGATCGGCGGCGCCGATGTGGCCGCCGAAGTCGATGCCCAGCGCGCCATCGATCAGGGCACCCGGCTGGCCGCGCGGCTCTAGTCGCCGCGTCGATGCCGGGCGCCCCCTCGGCGGTTCGGATGCCCCGTCCGATTTCCACCAGATTTCCAACATTCGTCGCTGTCATCGGCCGGGCGACGGCCGCATCCACCGTGTTCGCGCCTACCTGGACAGCTCTCGCGGCTACGAAATGCTCTACCGCGCATCCACGGCAGGCCGGGCATCCGAGCGGCGGCGGTGCGCGCGGGCCGGCACCGCACATCGCCTAAGCTGCAGCGGGTGAGCCTGCCCTCTCCCTCCTCCGAGAACCGCGCGGTCGTCACCGGCGCCTCCTCCGGCATCGGCACCGCGCTTGCCGCCGAACTCGCCGCCCGCGGCTACTCGCTGATCCTGGTCGCCCGCCGCGGCGATCTGCTGACCGAACTCGCGCAGCGGCTGGCGCTGGCGCACGGCATCACCGCCGAGGTGCGCGCGGTGGACCTGGCCGATCGAGCCCAGCGCGGCGAACTCGCCGAGGAATTGACCGGCCGCGACATCGCCATTCTGTGTAACAACGCCGGCATCGCGACTTTCGGCGCGGTCGCCGCACTCGACCTGGCCGATGAGCGTGCTCAAATGGAACTCAACGCCGTCGCCGTGCACGATCTGACGCTCGCCGTGCTGCCCGGAATGATCGCTCGCGGTGGCGGCGGCATCCTGATCAGCGGGTCGGCCGCGGGCAACATGCCGATCCCGAACAATGCCACCTATGCCGCCAGTAAGGCATTCGCCAACACTTTCTCCGAGTCGCTGCGCGGCGAGCTGAAAGACTCCGGTGTCCACGTGACGCTGCTCGCCCCCGGCCCGGTCCGCACCGAGACCCCCGATCCCGCGGACTCCTCGATCGTGGACCGCATGGTGCCCGACTTCATGTGGGTCTCCTCGGAATACACCGCCAAGCTGTCCATCGATGCCCTGGTCCGCAATAAGATGCGGGTGGTCCCCGGCCTGCTCGGCAAGGGGATGAGCGTCGCCGGCCAGTACGGTCCGCGCGCACTCACCGCACCCATCGCCGGCGCGTTCTACCGGAAGCTCGGCGGCTGAGACCTCCTGGACCTCCTGGACCTACTGGACCTACTGGACCTACTGGGACCTCCGTCACGCGGCAGCGTCAGCAGCCTGTCAAGAACCACCCATCGGTGGTCAAGGATGCGCAAACGACCAGCACACAGCCCTGTCATCGGCGTAGTCCTGACATCGGCCCCGCACTCAGGAAAAGCGGGGACGACCCAGGAGAACATCGTGACGCTGCTCGATATCTTCCCGTCGCTGCGGTCGGGGATGCCTCCGCGCCTCGATTCCGCGGTCTGGCCGCGAGACACGCACTACGACGGCGACGGCAGGATCACCCTCGGCGGGGTGGCCCTGGCCGATATCGCCGATCAGTACGGCACCGCTACCTACGTCCTCGACGAGGAAGAGGTCCGGTCTCGCTGCCGGGCCTACCACAAAGCCTTCCCCGAGGCCGAGATCATCTACGCGGGCAAGGCGCTGATGATTCGTGCGGTGGCGGAATGGGTTACCCAGGAGGGACTTTCGGTCGACGTGTGCTCCGCCGGCGAGCTGACCATCGCACTGGCCGCCGGGGTTGATCCGGCTCGAATCGTGTTGCACGGCAACGGAAAATCATTCGACGAGCTACAGGCCGCGGTGCGTAGCGGCGTCGGCCGGGTCGTAGTCGACTCGCTCACCGAAATCACCCTGCTTTCGGCGCTGGCCACCACGCCGCAACGCGTCCTGCTTCGCCTGTCCCCCGGCATCGATGTGCACGGACATCCCGCGGTCCGTACCGGTGTGCTCGACCAGAAATTCGGCTTCCCGATCGGCAGCGCGATGGCCGCCGAGGCGATCGACCGGATCATGCGTCAGCCCAACCTGACGTTGATCGGCTTCCATTGCCACCTCGGCTCGCAGATCTACGACCCGGACCACTACGGCGAGGCGGTTCGGCGGATGGTTGGCGAAATGGCGCGGGTCCGGGAGGACCACGGCGTCATCGTGACCGAACTCGATCTGGGCGGCGGGCACGCGGTCGCCTACCGCAGCGGTGACGCCGAGATGAACCTGCCGGAACTCGCCGACGTCATCGAGGACGCCTTGGACGCCGCCTGTGCGCGCCACCACTTTCCCCGCCCATCGATCGCACTCGAACCGGGCCGGGCAATCGTGGCCAGGGCTGGCGTGACGCTCTACCGAGTGCTCTCGATCAAGCACATCGAGGGCGGTCGCACCTACGTCACGGTGGACGGCGGGATGAGCGACAACCCTCGCGTCGCGTTGTACGGCGCCGGATACGAGGTCGTGGTGGCCAACCGGCACCCCTGCGGTCCGCACATGACCGCCACGGTCGCCGGTCGCTACTGCGAGGCGGGCGATATTCTCGCCACCGACGTCCAGCTGCCTGCCGACCTACGCCCGGGCGAGGTGTTGGCGGTGCCGTGTACCGGCGCCTATCACCACAGCCTGGCCTCCTCCTACAACAGCGTCGGGCGCCCACCGATCATCGCGGTGCGGCGAGGTCGCACCCGCGAACTGGTCCGCCGCGAGACCACCGCTGATCTGCTCGCCCGCGATATCGGGCTCTGAGCCGGGCACGCGCTCGGACACCCGGGGTCGGAGGTCCGGGTGCCATCCCGCTCAGCGCCTGCGGGTGCCGAAAATGCTGCGGCTGATCTCACGACCCGCCGCGGTCGCAGCCGACCGCAGGAAGCCTTTCACCGCGGGATTGCTCATGATGCGCTCGGCGGCGGACTCTTCCCTGCGCGTCGCGGCTCGCCCCGGTGGTGGGGCGGGTTCGGGATCCTGTGCCGCCGCCTCGACCTTGGCGGCGAGCAGCTCGTAGGCCGACTCCCGGTCGACGGTCTGTCCGTATTTGGTGGCCAGCGCGCTGGACAGGGCGCACGACTTGATCGCGTCCGCTCCGATGGTGTCCATCAGCGAACGTGGCGGCGCAATCCTGGTCCAGGCCACCGGAGTCGGCGCGCCCTGCTCCGAGAGCACCGTCACGATCGCCTCACCGGTACCCAGCGAGGTCAGCGCCTTCTCCAGGTCGTAGATCCTGGTCGTCGGGTAGGTGCGTACGGTCTTCGTCAGCGCTTTCTGGTCGTCCGGGGTGAACGCGCGCAGCGCGTGCTGGATCCGGGCACCGAGTTGGGACAACACCTGATTCGGGATGTCGGTGGGCAGCTGAGTGCAGAAGAACACCCCGACGCCCTTGGACCGGATCAGTTTGACGGTCTGCTCCACCTGCTCGAGGAACGCCTTCGAGGCTTCCGCGAACAGCAGATGCGCCTCATCGAAGAGGAAGACCAGTGTGGGCTTGTCCCCGTCGCCGACCTCGGGCAGCGTCTGGAAAAGGTCCGCGAGTACCCACATCAAGAAGGTGGAGAACAGCGCCGGTCGCGCCGCCTGCGTGCCCAGCTCGAACAGCGTGATCACGCCCTGTCCGCCCGCCACCCGCACCAGATCGGTCGGATCCAGTTCCGGCTCACCGAAGAATGTGTCGCCGCCCTCTGCCTCCAGGTTCACCAGCCCGCGCAGGATCACGCCCGCGGTGGCCGCGGAAACGCCGCCGATGCCCTTCAGGTCCTGCTTACCCTCGGGGCTGGTGAGATGGGTGATCACAGCGCGCAGATCCTTCAGGTCCAGCAGCGCGAGGCCGTTCGTGTCCGCCCAGTGAAAGATCAGGCCGAGGGTCGACTCCTGCGTCTCGTTGAGGCCGAGCACCTTACTGAGCAGCACCGGCCCGAACGAGGTGATGGTCGCGCGGATAGGCACGCCGATTCCGGTGGTGCCCAACGAGACGAACTCGGTCGGGAACCCGGCGGGCGCCCAGTCCTGCGTGCCGGACTGCGCGGCGCGCACGCCGAGTTCGTCGTCGGCGCGTCCCGGCCGACTCAAACCGGACAGGTCACCCTTGATATCGGCGAGCACGACAGGTACCCCGGAACGCGAGAGTTGTTCGGCAATGCCCTGCAGCGTCTTCGTCTTACCGGTACCGGTAGCGCCCGCGACCAGGCCGTGCCGGTTCATCATCCGCATCGGAATACGAATGCGCGCCGCGGGATCCACCTGTCCGTCGACCACCGCGGCGCCCAGTTCCAGTGCCGCGCCCTCGAATGCGTATCCCGCGGCGATCTGTGCGGCGGCGCTCGACAGCGCGGGCGCCTGCTTCGGCTCGACATCGGCTTTTGTGTGAGCTGCGGGTCGATCAGTCTTCCCGGTGGCATATTCCGGCGCCGCCGCACCACCGACTCGCACCCCAGCCGCTTCCTGCTCGGCGAGTTCGCGCTCCGCAGCTTCCGCGGCGGCGGCCGCCTCGTCCGCGACCCGCGCCGCCTCCTGCGCGGCCTTTCGCGCCGCGGCCGCCTTCTCTCGAGGGGTCGTCATCGCACGTCCTTCGTCTCGGCCTGACTCCGACTGCTTTGCGCAATATTTGCTGTCGCGCCGAAAACGCCCATGTCGATCTGAGAGAAACTCTATCTCCGCCGGTGAGGATAGGTAGCCGGACGACGATTGCTGTTTGCCGCGGCGTGCCGACGGCAGTGGAGTCGACCATCGCCCGCCTGCGGCCATACGCGATCCCGCGAACGCGGCCCCGTTCCGCAGGCACGGCGGGTTCGACCCCACTGATCCGCTCTCGTATCCGCCATATACGTGAGGGTGTATTCGGCGCGTGTGATATCGGAACGCGCTTCGACAACGCAGCCAGGTGAGCGCGGTCGGTCACCACCACGGCTACTGTGTCTCCAGTGAGCGACAAGTACGTGGTGTGGATGGATTGCGAGATGACCGGTCTGCTCCTGGACAGCGACAAGCTGATCGAGGTGGCCGCACTCGTGACCGACAGCGATCTCAACATACTCGGCGAGGGCGTGGACGTCGTCATCCACGCCGACGACGAGGCCCTCGCCGCGATGCCCGCGGTAGTCGCCGAGATGCACGAAAACTCCGGTCTGACCGACGAGGTGCGCCGCTCCACCGTGACCGTGGCCGAGGCCGAGCAACAGGTACTCGACTACATCCGCCAGTACGTTCCCACCCCCCGCACCGTGCCGCTGGCCGGTAACTCGATCGCGACCGACCGCGGCTTCATCGCGCGCGACATGCCGCTGCTGGACAACCATCTGCACTATCGGATGATCGACGTGAGTTCGGTCAAAGAGCTGTGCCGCCGCTGGTACCCGCGGATCTACTTCGGCCAGCCGGAAAAGGGGCTGACCCACCGCGCACTGGCCGATATCAAGGAGTCCATTCGCGAGTTGGAGTACTACCGGCGCACCGCGTTCGTCGCACCACCCGGGCCCTCCACCACCGAGATCGCCGCCGTCGCCGCCGAGGTCGGCGGGAGCACGGTGGAATAGCCCCAGGTCAATGGCCCGCCGGAAACCGATTAGGGACTAACAGGGGTGACGCGCTAATATCTACCGCGCCGGTTGTTCACCGGCCGATGGTGAGCGTAGTTCAGTTGGTAGAGCACCAGGTTGTGATCCTGGCTGTCGCGGGTTCGAGTCCCGTCGCTCACCCGAACAGCCCGGGAGGCTCCGAGAAATCGGATACTCCCGGGCTTTTCTTGTGCGCCCCACCGCCTTCGCCCCGGCGAGGCTCGGCTGCGCCAGGCATGGTGCTGTCACTACGCCGTGAAACGCTGAACGAGCCACGCCCTGCGCGAACACGACGCGGTCGTCGCATCCCTCTCGTGTCGAGAGCGTTACGACGACCGCGTGAACCCAAGTGGTCGGTGGCTGTTCGGCGTAGTCGGACGAAACAGCGTCGGACGAAACAGCGCAGCCGGACGAAACTCAGCGGTTGTCGTCCGCGTTGCCCGACTTCCAGGTCTGCCACGGAATATTCCAGTCACCCAAGCCGTCTATGCCGGACAGCGTGCCGCCCACGGTGTTCTTGACGATCGTGATGTCACCGCGCTTCGCGTTCTGATAAACCCACTGCGCGTTCGCCGGGCTGAGGTTCAGGCAGCCGTGACTGGTATTGCTGTAGCCCTGCTGACCGACCGACCATGGTGCGGAATGGAAGAAGATGCCGCTGTAGGACAACCGCGTCGCGAAGTCCACCGGCGTCTTGTATCCGTCCGGCGAGCCGACCGCCACACCGTAGGTCGAGGAATCCATGATGATCCGCTCGTGCCGGTCGGCGACAATGTAGATGCCGTTGTCAGTGGGTGTGCCGTCCTTGCCCATCGAGGTCGGCATGGTCCGGATCACCCGGCCGTTCTGCTCGACGACCACCTGCTTGGTGTTGTCGTCGGCGGTGAAGATCACGGCGTCGCCGACGGTGAAGGAGGAGTGGATGTTGTCCTGGCCGTACAGACCGTCGCCGAGATCACGGCCGTAGACGTTCACATCGATCGCGACCCGCGTCCCCGGCGCCCAGAAATGCTCCGGCCGCCAGCGCACCTCACGATTGTTCACCCAGTAGAACGCGCCCTCCACCGGCGGCTCGGTGGTGATCTTGATGGCGGCCTGCGCGGCCTTCCGATCCGGGATGTTCTCGTCGAACTGAACGGCCACCGGCTGACCGATGCCGACCACCTCGGCCTCGCCGGGTATCAGGTAGGGCTTGGTCTGATTGTCCGGCGAACTCGTGGTGAAACTCAGCGTCGTGGAGTTCGCGCCGCCGATACCGATCGCGTCCGCCGTCAGCCGGTAGGTCTTGCCGTAGCCGAGCACCTCGGTGGTCTCCCAGGACCGACCGTCCGCGGCCAGTTTGCCGCTCACCGACACGCCCTGCCGATTCGCCAGGCTGACATTGGTGAACCTACCGTCCTCGACCTTGAACGCCATCGGAACACCCGGCGAAACCCCCACCTCGCCGTCCTTGACCGGGGACAGCAACTTCGGCTTGATCAGCTCGGTGATCGGGTTGCGGTCGATCGCGACCTGGGCGGGCTTCGGGCCGGACGACGAACACGACGTCATGGCCAGCGCGGCCACGGCAAGCACGACAACAGCTCCCGCAATCTTTCGTGTCGACCACCGTGCGGTCGCCCCTCGCCAACCCTGACCAACGCTCATTTCAACCCCGTTTCAAGTCTCGGCGTTCGGAGAACACACCGATGGCTTCAGATACCAACCGCCTACGCCGTCACCCCGCCGTTGTGGGCGGGCGGTCGAGACCACAATCGGACATTCTGCCAGTACGTCACAACTACGCCAACGCGTATGCGAGGCCGACACAACAGCGTTACAACCGTGAGATCAGCACTGACGCCTCCGGTGTGACCCGCGCGAGAGAACATGACATCAACCCAGGTCAGAGCACGATTTCACTTCTACCGCCTCGGCCTGTTAAAGTTTGTCCCGCGCCGGAACGCACGGCGGGCGCCATTAGCTCAATTGGCAGAGCAGCTGACTCTTAATCAGCGGGTTCGGGGTTCGAGTCCCTGATGGCGCACAATCCGAAGACCGCGCTTTTGTCCGTTATCAGACGACAATCGCGCGGTTTTCTTTCGCCAGGCTAACGCCGATTCCCCGGATAGTCGTGCAACCTGGGCCGTTTCTCAGATGCACCACTGGTCTCAATTCGGACGCCGATACCCTGCTGCGAATGCCGAGAACCAGCATGTCGGCAAGAAAAATTTGTGACGTACCGCACATCAGGTTTAGCGACAAACTCCCAGCTTAGGTAACGGTTCAGCAACTACGGCGCGAGCGTTCCAAGATCATCAGCACCGCTCGTTCGCCACTCGTTAACCCTTTGTTCACCATGCGTGACCATTCTGCAATCAGGTCACAAAAGCGACCTGAAGTTTGGTTAGTCCGAGAAGTTGTGAACACCCATCGGAAAACGACCGCACGGAGGGCATCTGCCAGCCACGCGGTCGGCGGAGCGGAAACCGGCAACGGATCCGCAATACCCATTCTTCCGCCCGTCACTCCGCATCGAGGATACGGAGTTCCGAGCGACACCGCAGCCGAGGCCCATCCAGGGCGAGCCGGCACCGGACACGTCGCGTGCCCGGGGATCCGAGTATCCCCACAACCAAACCACACAACAGCACATGGCCAGATCGGCGATCGCCCACCAAGCGTCCGCCGAAAGGATCCGTGTTGCCCGAATGCGGCCGGATCGAAACAGTCCCCGATAAAGGAACCGATTTCGTAATGCCTGACATCCGCTTTTCCACTTTCCGACGTCCGTCGCTGCGCGAGAGCATCGCCGTTGCCTTCGCCGCCGCGGGTGTAGTCGCGGTAGCCGCCTCGTCCGCGGTGTCCGTCGCCGACGACAGCGTTCCGTCGCGCATCGCCATGGTGGCCGACGAGCAGCCCGCCGCCTCGCATGTCGCCGAGGCCGCGCTGGCCGTGCCCGCCCCCGCGGCGATCCCGGCACCCATGCCGGTCCCAGCACCCCCGGTCCCGGCCGCTGTGCCCGCGCCGATCCCGGCGCCGATGCCCGCACCGGCCCCGGCCTACGCGGACAACCTGGACGGCTGGATCCGGCAGGCGCTCGACGTGATGCGGGCGCACAACATCCCGGGCACCTACGAGGGCATTCACCGCAACATCATGCGCGAGTCCACCGGTAACCCCCAGGCCATCAACCTGTGGGACTCCAACGCCGCGATGGGCATCCCCTCCAAGGGCCTGCTGCAGGTGATCGACCCGACCTTCGCCACCTACCACGTCGAAGGCACCTCCTGGGACATCTGGGACCCGGTAGCGAACATCGCGGCCGCCTGCAACTACGCCGCCCAGCGCTACGGCTCGATGGACTACGTCGACAGCGCGTACTGAGCCGACCGGCGTGACGAAGCCTCCCTGTCCACGGACGGGGAGGCTTCGTCGCGTTCTGCCCGGTTCGCCTGGTCGACTAGGGTCGAGGCACCCCAACCCCGTGGACAAGTGCTATGACCGATTACGCCCACAGTGACACCGCGGCCAAGAGCCGTGCCGAGAAGGCGCGGCGGCTGGCGAGCTATCTCTGGCAGCGCGGCATCTCCGGCGCCGAACTGCTCGCGCTTCCCGCGCGCACCCGACGCAAGCTGGCCAGGGCCGCCGAGACCAACCCGCCGAGTACCGACGAGACCTGGGCGACGGTGGCCGAACTGTTGGATGAGAAAGACCGCTGGGCTGCCCGAAATCCGGACCATCCCGCGGCCACGCGTCAACACACCGACGAGAAGCTGCTGTGGGTGAAGCCGCCGATCGGCCCATGGTCGTGATCGCCCCGCGATTCCTGCGAAATCTGCTCTACCGCAATCCTTTTCACCAATACACACGGGCGCGGAATCGAGTCATGCACCCGCCGATGGGGCCGATCGCCAGTCGGGGAGGTTTTCGAAATGCACATCGTAGCGGTCCTGCTCAGGGAGAAGCGACGCGAATTCCGCCTCACCACGACTGATGGCGGCCAGCTGTTCGAAGTAACCGAACCGTTCGATACCAGGGCTGAGCACGACGACCACGTCGGCCATCTCCCCCGCCGCCGCACCGAAGACGTGCGGCAGGCCGGGCGGTACGACGACGAGTCCGCCCTTTCCCACCGTGGTGAGCGTGTCGCCGAGACGGAAAAGCATCGTCCCGTCCAGCATGTAGAACAGTTCGTGGGAGAGCTTGTGGTGGTGTGGTGGTGCGCCGTCGGCGCCGACGGCGAGGGTGAGCCGACTGGCGCTGACCGCGCCCCCATCGGCGAGCAGCTCGAACGCGCCGTCCGCGAGCGATGCCCTCGCCGCCTCACCAGCTTGCACCACCAGCGCGCTTGCCTTGGACTCCATAGTGACTCCTTCGATCGGACGTATCGCCTTCAGAGTCCAGGACAAAACAATCATCCTGATGCGTATCAATCCGCGAGTCGTTCACCGGCAGCAATAGCCCCGCGTGGCTGCGACCACGTCCATTCTAACTGCCGGACCTGGACATATTCGCACTGACCGACGGGTCGGAGACCGTCTCGGCCGCCGATGATCCGGCGTCGGTTCCGCCTCGCGGCCCTCGAACAACGAGGCTGCAGTCACTGCCGCTCGGGGCCCGGACGCACCTCGCCGAGAAGGCCCGGCGGCCGGCGAGCTATCTCTGACAGCCCTGCGTCTCAAGCCGGTGTCAGTGAGGGCCACCGATCGTCCTGCGGTCGTGATCGCGCCGCCGTTTGTCCAGAATTTGCTCTGCCACACTCACTTTCACGACTACTACGCACTTGCGTAGACTCAGGACATGCCCCCGCCGGCGATGCCGTCGCGATGACCGAGCGCAAGCCGTCCGATCTGGACTTCGAATCGTGGATCGACAAACAGATCCGCGAGGCGACCGAACGCGGAGAATTCGATAACCTCGCCGGTCAGGGCAAGCCGATCCCCGGTTCGGGCGCCCGCCTCGACGAGGACTGGTGGCTGCGGGAATATCTGCGCCGCGAGGGTGTCGGCGGCGATGCCCTGCTGCCCCCCTCCCTGCTGCTGCGTCGCGACGTCGAACGCCTGCCCGACACCGTGCGGGAACTGAACTCCGAGCGGCAGGTGCGGGACACGGTGGCCGAGCTCAACAAGCGGATCGTCGATTGGCTGCGGATGCCGTACGGTCCGTTCGTTCCGATCTCGCCGGTGCGCGCGGACGAGGTCGTCAGGTGGTGGCGAACAGGACTGGAACAGGAGCGAGCGAGCCGATCACCGAGCGCCCGGCCGTTGGCGGCGCGTCCGGATCGGACAGCGACCGAGCGCCGCCGCTGGTGGCATCGGCTGACCGGCCGCGGCACCCGCGGGCACGGCCGCCATTCAGGCACCTAGGTCGGCCACCCGCTCTGCCCCGGCGACCACCTTGTCCGCGAGCGCGCGCAATACCTGCGCCTCCGCCGCCGTCATCGGCTCGATGAACACCCGACGTACCAGATCCACATGATTCGGCGCGGCCCGCTCCAGGGCGAGACGTCCTTGCGGCGTGAGCTGAACTATCACCCCACGCGCGTCCTCTTCCGCGGGTCGGCGTTCGACTAGACCGCGGGCATCCATCCTGGCCAGATGCTTGGACAACCGGCTCTTCTCCCAGCACACCTCGGTGGCCAGCTCCTTGGCTCGCAGGCAGCCGTTCGGCGCCGCGGACAGCGCCACCATCAGCTCATAGTCCGCGAGGGAAAGACCATCCTCGGCCAACCCCGCCGAAATCGCCGCGTCCATCCGCTGACGCAGCCGCACATAGGCCTGCCAGGTCGCCTGCTCGTCGTCACTCAACCACCGGACCATGGGAATGAAGTGTAATCCCGTTTGGTTGACATGGACACTAACCCCGAGGAGGTTCCGATGCCCGCCATCACCGTCCCTGACATCATGGTCCTGCCGCGCCTGCCCCGCCCCGACGCGACCCTGCGCGAGCGAAAGGTCCGTGCCGTGGTGACCGCGCACACCCAGCGCGAAGGCGCGGGCTTCGAGGTCCACCGGCCGTTCCCCAGCGTGGATCTGCGCACCGCCGACCCGTTCATCCTGCTCGACCAGATGGGGCCGGTGGCCTACGAACCACATGAAGCCAAGGGCGCGCCCTGGCACCCACACCGCGGCTTCGAAACGGTGACCTACATGCTCGACGGCACGATGGTGCACCACGACTCCCACGGCGGCGGCGGAGTCATCAGCGAAGGCGACACGCAATGGATGACCGCGGGCTCCGGCATCCTGCACGACGAGGTCCCACCGGAGGAACTGGTCGTCACCGGCGGCTGGTTCCACGGTGTCCAGCTCTGGGTGAACCTGCCGCGCGCCCTGAAGTTCGCCGCGCCGCGGTACCAGGATCTACGTGGCAGCGACCTGACACTGGTGAGTTCGCACGATGGCGGCGCGTTGGTCCGGCTCATCGCGGGTGAAGTCGGCGGATTCGCCGGCCCCGGTTCCACCTACACGCCGATCGCCTACGCGCACGCTTCGATCACGCCTGGCGGCCGGTTGGAAACCCCGTGGCCGCAACAGTTTACGGCGATGGCGTATGTGCTGTCCGGCAGCGGCACGGTCGGCGCGGAGCGCAGGCCGCTGCGGGAGGGACAGCTGGCGGTTTTCGACCGAGGGGACGTGATTTCGATGACAGCCGATGCGCGCCAAGACAATCGGACCGGCGAGCTCGAGGTGTTGTTGCTCGGCGGACAGCCGATCAAGGAACCCGTTGTGCAGTACGGGCCGTTCGTGATGAACACCCGTGCGGAAATCATCGAAGCGATGGACGATTTCCAGGCCGGACGGATGGGAAACATCCCCGCCCAACACGTCAACGGCGAACAGCCGACCACCTGACCGACGCCCTGGCCGCTACCCCCCGATGCCCTAGTTCCCTCCCGCTACGGTTGACAAGAACGCTAGCCGTCACAACAGTGGATGCGGCGTCCGGTCGGACGCCCATCCACCGCAGCAACTACACAGAGGAATACATGAACGTTCGCCGGCTCACCGTCAGTGCTGCCGCCGCGGGACTGACCTTCATCGCGGCGCCCGCCGCCTTAGCCGCCCCTCCGACCGGTTCCTCCGGGACCGGCTCGTCGGCCGTCGACACCGGCTCCGCCGCGACCGGCTCCGCCGGTTACTCGCAGACCGGCTCGGCCGGGGGCACCTTCGCCAACTGCGACGAAGCCCGCGCCGCGGGCCGGGCACCGCTGTTCCGTGGCGAACCGGGCTACGGCCCGCAGCTGGACCCCGATGGCGACGGCTTCGCCTGCCCGACGGTCTGACCGACCGGTACAACGACGACACCCGGTATGGCAGCTGCCATACCGGGTGTCGTCGTTGTACGTCTCAGCGGAATATCTTGAGCACGACCAGCCCGGCGACCAGCGCCGCAGCGCCGATCAGACTGTATTTCACCTTCGGCTCGTTCAGCTTCGCGACCACGATCTGCTTGGTGTCGTCGGCGATCCGGTGCGGATCCGCGCGTACCGCGAGTTCGTCGAGCGTGCTCGCCAGCCGAGTGCGGGCGGCCTCGATGTCCCGTTCGATCCGCTCGGTATCCCTTGCCACGTTCAACCCTCCTGTTGTCGATTGCCGCGCCCGGGGCACGAATCACGCCGCATTCTCGGCCGTTCGCGGAACACCCAGCGCTCGCGGACGAGTGTATCCGGCCGCACACCGCACCAGCGGGCAGCGGGAGATCTCCCTTCCGCACAGCGTCCGAGCGGTCGGTTACCGTGCTGAAGGTGACCACCAACCAACGACTCTCCCCTGGCGACACCGCCCCCGAATTCACATTGCCCGATGCCGACGGCACAAACGTCTCGCTCGCCGATTATCGCGGCCGCAAGGTGATCGTGTACTTCTACCCGGCCGCGAGCACGCCCGGCTGCACCAAGCAAGCCTGCGACTTTCGCGACAACCTGGCCGACCTGAACGGCGCGGGCATCGACGTTCTCGGCATCTCGCCGGACAAGCCCGCCAAACTGGCCAAGTTCCGCGACAGCGAACAGCTGACCTTCCCGTTGCTCTCGGACCCCGACCGCACCGTACTCACCGCCTGGGGCGCATACGGCGAGAAGACCATGTACGGCAAGACCGTCGTCGGCGTCATCCGTTCCACCTTCCTGATCGACGAGGCGGGCAGGATCGAAGTGGCGCAGTACAACGTCCGCGCCACCGGACACGTCGCCAAACTGCGCCGCGACCTTTCGGTGTAGTCCGCACAGCGAAATGCCCGGCGCCGCACCGGCGCCGGGCCCGCGACCGCGCGCTGCCGATACGTCTACCGCACCTGCTGTGTCCCCCACTGCGCCATAGTGCGCAAGTGCTTGTCCCACCAGTCCGCGGCCTCCGGGGTGAACGCAGCCGGCGGCGGAGTCTCGCCGGGAAAAAGCAGCACACCATTGGGTGGGCCGACCTCGGTCACCGTTGGGGTCCCCGCACCGGGCACCAGTGCTGTCGAGGAGCTCGTCTGCGCCTCGTCGGGATCGGCGGGCTCCAGCGGCACCGGATCATCCTCCTGCAGATCACCCCAGTCCTGCGAGAAGGCGAAAGGATCCCTGGTGCCCGCCGTCGACTCCTCGAACGATCCAGCCGCCTCCGGACGCCGGGCCGCCCCTTGCTCACCCGCCCCGACGCCGGCCGGACCAGCGCTGTCGACCAGCCAGCCACCGGCGCTCACGCGCGCGTCGGCTGCCACCGCGCTGGATGTCGGCCCGCTGAACCCGTTCATCGCGTAGAAACCCCCGACAAGCATCCCGCCCGCCAGCACGCCGGCCGCCGCGAACAGCGCCGTTGCGCTGCGCACCCGACGCTCCTCGGCGACCGGCTCATCGACCTCGTCCACCTCCACCTGCGCGCTGGCCGCCGCACCCGCCGCGGCCGCGAAAGCCGCCATCCGGCACGGAATCACCGGAGCTCTGAAGCTGCGCACCGCGGCGAGCACCGCAGGTGCCCGACCTGCCGACCCGATGATCACCACCGCGTTCGGCTTCGTCGCGGCCAGTTCCAGCTGATCCGACGCCGCCGTCACCGCCGCGCCCAGCGACGTCGCGTTCGCTCCGCCCGCCCGGCCGACCGCGGCGAGCACCCGGCGCCGCCCGCGGTCTACCAGGGTGAACGCCTGATAGCCGGGCACGACCTCGCAGACCAGCAAGTTGTCGAACTCGTCGAGCCAGGTCATCATGCTCGCCACACTCAGGTGCGCCGACTTCGCCGAGACCATCGAGGCGGTGTGCCACGGACCGGCCGCCAGCCGGGTCACGATGGCACGCCGCTCAGCGGCATCCCGGTAGGTGACCGCCACGCCGCCGACTTCCCGGTCCGGCCCCAGCTCGGCGGCGAGGCCGTCCAGCGCGGTCTCGACCGCCGCCGCCATGTCCGCCTTGGTGTCACCGTGCGTCTGTTCGGTCCGGTGCAGCACCACGCGCTCGGACAGCTTCCCGCCATCGGCGAGCGCTACCGCGTGCACGGCGCCGCGTTCGGTGGAAACGCCGAGAGTTACCACAGATCGAGCTACCACTGACCACGCCTTCCCTCTGCGCATTGACCAGGCTCGCGAGCCAGCCGAAAGCCCTGAGCCCCATGGATTCCCCTGCTCGGAACACGCGTCGTGATGCACGCGCGCTCGGTATGTGTTCGACGCCACATTCGCTGTGGATGGGTAGCGAATTCGACAGACCTGAACAGACACAGCACGCACGCGTGTCGCGCGGGTGTTACTACCGTTAGCCTGGATGTGTGGAAGTACGCGCGGAGGCCAGGTCGAAGCAACGTCTGGACCCTGCGTTGGAGCTGCAGGACGACCCACAGGAGCTCATGCCGCGGCGCCGGCCGACGCAGGAACGCAGCAAACGCAAGTTCGACGCCCTGTTACAGGCGTCACGCGAACTGCTGGTCGAGGTCGGGTTCGAGTCGTTCACCTGTGAAGAGGTCGCGACGCGGGCCGAAGTGCCGATCGGCACGCTGTATCAGTTCTTCGCCAACAAGTACGTGATCGTCTGTGAGCTGAATCGACAAGATCTGGTTGCCGTTTCCCAGGAGCTGGCCGATTTCCACGGCGAGATCCCGTCACTGGACTGGTTGCGGCACATGAACCAGTTCGTCGATCATCTGGCCAATCTCTGGATGACCGACCCGTCCCGGCGTGAGGTTTGGCTGGCCATGCAGTCCACCCCGTCCACCCGGGCCACCGGCGCGATCCACGAGAAGGAGTTCGCCGAGGTCGTGTCACAGATGTTGCGGCCACTCACCCCGCGCACCCCGCGGGCGCGCCGCACCATGATGGCCGAAGTGCTGGTGCACGTGGTCTATTCGATGCTGAACTTCTCGGTTCAAGACGACCAGAGCAACGCGGAGGCGGTGTCGGAACTCAAGCGACTGATGGTCGCCTACCTGCTCGTCGCGGAAAAGGAATCGCGCACCGCCAGCGAGCGCTAGCGGGTGATCCCGGCAGGAGCCGGGATCACCGCGCCTTCAGTTCGTTCCTTTTGTTCCTTCGCCGCTTTCGACCTGTTCGTCACGCTCGCCCGGGTCCTCCAGTACGACCATGGCAGCCGCGGTGTCGCCGTCGTGCGTCAGAGACAGGTGCACCTTCACCCGCGGAAGGAACTCGGCGGCCAGACCGTGCAGCTTGATGCTCGGCCGGCCCCACGCGTCGTTGACCACCTCGATCAGCGGATAAGGGTTGTCGCCGATCTGCGGGCTGCGGGCGAACCGCGACGCGGCCCAAGCTTTGATCACCGCCTCCTTCGCCGCCCAGCGCGTCGCGTAGCTGCGTGCCGGGTCGGTCCCTTTGCTCTGGCAGTATCGCCGCTCTCCCGCCGTGAAACTCTCTCGGAGCATGGTTGTTCCGGCGCGTTCGAGCTGTTCGGCGAACTCGGAGATAGTCACCAAGTCCAAGCCGATACCGAGGATCGTCATAGCCGGGCAGCCTACGACCTGGGGTCCGCGCCGGTGCGCGGACCCCGTGCGACGAGTTGCCCTGCCGCTGATACGGTCACGCGCATCCGAGCCCGTTCGCCCGGTACGCGCCGTCACGCCCGAGGCGCGCCTCCGGCGTGAGCAGCATGTCGGCCTCCAACTGCCGGCTCCGCTTGGCAGGGGTGCCATCCGCGCCGAGACGGCGATCCGCGGGACGCTCGTACAGCGGCGTGCCACCACACATGGCCTCGGCGAACCGCTGCCGGCCCGCCAGCTGACGCTGCTGCGCCCTGCGCTGGTACTCCTCGCGCCGCCCCGGCTCGATGGCCTGGATGAATGCCTCCGGATGCACCACGGCGAGCAGGCCGGAGACGTGCCCGAAGCCGAGCGAGGTCACCAGACCCGCCTTGAGCGGGAACCGGTCGCCGAAGCGCAGCGGCTCACGCACCCACACCAGGTGCGGGTACTCCTGCATCTTGTCATCGACACAGTCGAGGCTCCGATTCGGCGGCACCACACCGTTTTCCAGCACCTGGCACAGGCCGATCAGCTGGAACGCGGCCGCCCCGCCCTTGGCATGCCCGGTCAGGCTCTTCTGCGAGACGACGAACAGCGGGGCGCCCTCCGACCGCCCGATCGCGGTGGCGAGCCGCTCGTGCAGTTCGGATTCGTTCGGGTCGTTGGCTCCGGTCGAGGTGTCGTGCTTGGAGACCACCGCGATGTCGTCGGGCTGCACACCGAGCTTGCGCAGTTCCGCGACAAACCGCGATTCCCGCCCACCACGACCCGCGCCGAGCGCGCCGAGGCCGGGCGCCGGGATCGAGGTGTGCACGCCGTCGGCGAACGACTGTGCGAACGCGACCACGCCGAGTACCGGCAGGCCGAGCTCCACGGCGATGTCACCACGGGCGAGCAGCACGGTGCCGCCGCCTTGCGACTCGACGAACCCGCCGCGGCGGCGATCGTTGGCCCGAGAGAAGTACCGGTCGCTGATGCCCTTCGCGCTCATGGTCGCCGAGTCCGCGGTCGCCGACATGTCACCGAAGCCGACGATGCCCTCGATTCCGAGGTCGTCGTAGCCACCGGCGACCACCAACTCCGCCTTGCCGAGCCGGATCTTGTCCATGCCCTCCTCGACCGACACCGCGGCAGTGGCGCAGGCCGCCACCGGATGCACCATCGCGCCGTAGCTGCCGACGTAGGACTGCACCACGTGCGCCAGCGCCACGTTCGGCAGCGCCTCCTGCAGGATGTCGTTCGGACGCGACTCGCCGAGCAGGTTGTCGATGTAGAGCGAACGCATCGAGGACATGCCGCCCATACCGGTGCCCTGTGTGTTGGCCACCAGCGAGGGATGCACCCAGCTCATCAGTTCGGCCGGACTGAAACCGGAGCTGATGAACGCGTCCACCGTGCACACGATGTTCCACAGCGCGACCCGGTCCACCGAGGCGGCCATATCCGCCGAAATGCCCCAGATGGTCGGATCCCAGCCGGTCGGGATCTGACCGCCGACGGTGCGCGACAGCTTGGCCCGACGCGGCACCCGGATCTCGGTGCCCGCCTTCCGCGTCACGGTCCAGTCGCCGGAATCGGCGACCGGCGTGATCACCGTGTGCTCCGGGGCGGCGGCGTAGAAGGCGCGCGCCTCGGCCTCGCCGCCCACCGTGAACGACAGATCCTGGTCGAGGAAGACCGAGGTCATCAGCGGAGCTGTCACCTTGCCGTCGTCGCCGGCGGTCATGGCGCCGTCGTCCTCGTAGCGGCGCACACCGCAGCGGGCGACCACCGTGTCGTGGTACCGCTCGGCCACCTCGTGTTCGGGCACGTAGTCGCCGGACTCGGCGTCGTACCACCCCGGCTTCGGGTCGTTCTCCCAGGTGATCAGGCCGGTGGTCCAGGCGAGTTCCAGCACGCCCGCGGCCGACAACTCGTCGGAGACCTCCATCTCGAACCGGGTGCGCGCCGAGCCGTACGGGCCCAGCTCACCGGCGCCGACGATGACCACCATGTCGGCGAGATCGGCGGTGACGCCGTCGAAATCCGGCACCGGCAGCGCCGAGGTCATGGTCGGCGGCGTCGGCAGCACCGCGATCGTCCGTGCCGCGTCGGCATGAGCGGTCTCGGCTTCGGCCTGCTCCGCGGCCTGCTTGGCCAGCGCGGGCAGATCCAGCTTGGCCTTGGCCAATCCTCCGGTCAGGTCGATCTGCTCCGGACCGGTCACGGTGACCTGGCGGGCACGCGAGGTGCACCACTTGAGCAGCTCGTCGGCCATCTCGGTGGTGGACCAGGTGTGTACCCCGGCCTCCTCGACCGCGGCGACCATCGGGTCGTTGTGACCCATCAGGCTGGTGCCACGCACCCAGCCGATCAGCGCGTGCACCAACGTGACCCGCGACGACCACGACTTCTCGACCCGCCACTTGGCGACCACCGCATCCAGCGCCGCCTTCGCCTCGCCGTAGGCTCCGTCGCCGCCGAACAGGCCGCGGTTGGGCGAACCGGGCAGCACCACATGCAGTTTCGCGTCCACATCGTGGTCGGCGCCCAGCGTGGACAGTCCGCCGATCAACCGCTCGACCGACCAGAGCAGTACCCGCATCTCCAGTTCGGCGCGGGCGCCGGCGTCCGCGAGGTCACCGGCCACCCGCGGCGCCGCGAACGGCAGCAGCAGGGTGGGGGTCATCGCGCCCTTGATCTTGATCTTCGCGCCGCCCGCACTGTCGACCTGCTCGGTGCCCACCCAGTCGATCAGCGCGTCGATGTCCTGGTACGACGCCATATTCGCCGGCACGACCCAGAGTGCGGCGCCGTGCCGGGCGTTCTCCCGGTACAGCTTCCGATAGAAGCCGAGACGCGCGTCGTTCAGCGACGAGGTGGTGACCACGACCGTGGCGCCGCCGCCGAGCAGGCGCCCGGCCACCGCCGCCGCGATGGATCCCTTGCTCGCACCGGTGACCACCGCGACATCCGAGGACCAGAGCCCGGGCTCTTCGGTGCTCAGCGCCGCTTCGGCGATGCGCTCGTAGAGCCGGGCCAGCACCGAGCGCGCCTCGCCCATGGCGCGCTGACGCCACCAGTTGGCCTGCGCCGCGACGGCTTCGCCCGCACCCAGGAATCCGGTCACCGGTCCCTCGGCGGAGCCGATGTCGTCGAGCAGCCACAGCCGGGCCAGATCCTCACGCGCGGTGGCCCACCGGTCGTCCAACAGCACCGCTTTGCGCGCGTCGAACGCGGGGGCGACCAGGCGCGGCCAATCCGAGCCCAGTTCGGCCGACACCAGTTCGACCAGCGAGTCGTCGGTCGCCTCCGGAGCGGACACCCGCTCGGACAATCCGAGCTGCTCGAGCACCACCCGCGCGGCAGTGGCGAGCACGCCGTCGCGTCCGGTGATCTGCTCGGTGAACTCGCCGAGCGCGGCCGCGTCGACGGTCGCGCCGCCACCACCGCCTACCGCGGGCAGCGACACCGCGATCCCGCGACGAGCCGCGACGGCTTGCACAGCGGCGTCGATGGCCGCGTCGACCGAGGCGGCGTCGCCCAGCGAGCCGGACACCAGCCCGCCGAGATCGCCGCCGCGCACGCTGGCGCCTTCCCTGGTGCCGAGCGACACCTCGGTGGTCACGTGGCTGGCCCAGCCATCGCCGAGTTCCCACACCTTCTTCACGCGCTCGGCGATCGCCGCGGGGCGCTTGCCGGACGGACCGAACACCTTGCGCAGGTGGTCGCCGACCGCGTCGCTCAAGACCGAACCGAACGGCTTGTAGGTGCGCGCCAGACGCTCCACCGTGGCCGAGAGCGCACCCATGTCCGCATCGGCCGCGCCGTCGATCGCGCCGAGCGACAGCTCCGCGCCGAGGTCGACCAGCAACTGGTTGCGTCGCGACGAGACGCCGTCACACAGGCCCTCGATGGTGTCCACCGGACCGATCTGGTCCAGCCGCAGTTTGGTCCACAGCGCGATCAGCACGCGGGTGGCGTCGGCGGCGGTGAATGCGATGTCGTCCGGACGCGCGCCACCCGAACTCGGTGCGGGCGCGGCGACCGGGGCGGCCGCAGCGACCGGGGCCGCGGTGGTGGTGGCGGTGGCCACCTCCTCCACCGGCTCGTCGACCGGTGCGGGGTCGGTGTCGGTCGAGTACACGATCGCGGCCTCGCGCTCGATATTGAGCACCTCGATCTTGGCGCCGCCGAACGCCGGCAGCTTCAACGTCTGGCTGGCGAGGTTGGCCACCGTCGGCGTCGCACCGAGACCGATCTCGATGAACCGCTCGACGCCGAGGCCGCCCTGCGCGGGATCGGTGAACAGCAGGTCCTGGGTCTCGATCCAGCGCACCGGGCTGGCGAACTGCCACGCGAGCAGCTCGATCAGCACGACCCGGCACAGGTCGGTCGGCCGGGCCGCCCAGCTGTCGAAGTCGGTGAGCACCTCGGCCAGCGGCTCGGAGGGCACCAGGTCCGCGATTTCCTGGACGAAGGCGCGCTCCAGCGAGAACGGCTTGGGCACCAGGTTCGGGATGTAGCGCCCGAGCAGGGTTTCCGGCTGCAGATCCGCGGGCAGCAGTTGCGCGAGCTTCTGCCGGAACTCCGGGACACCCTTGCGCAGGACGGTGGAGTGGAATGGCACGTCGATGCCGGGCACCACGATGAACGCCCGTCGACCGCCGAATTCCGCACGGCGCCGGTCGATCTCCTCCTCCAGCGCCGCCAGGCCCGCCACCGTGCCGGCGATCGCGTACTGCGAGCCGCGCAGGTTCAGGTTGACCACCTCGAGGAATTCACCGACCCGCTCGCCGATGCCGTTGACGAAGTCGACCACCTCGTCGTCGGGCAACCCGATCTGGGAGGGGCGGATGGCGGCCATCTGGTAGTCGCTGCGGCCCTGCGCATCCCGCGGCACCAGCTCGTGCATGGACGAGCCGCGCTGGAACACCACCTCCAGCACCGCTTCCAGCGGTAGCACCCCGGCGACGGCCGCGAGCGCGTTGTACTCGCCGACCGAGTGGCCCGCCAGCATCGCGCCCTCGACGAAAGCGCCCGACTCGCGCAGCTCCGCCACCTGAGCGACGCCCAGGGTGGCCATGGCGGCCTGGGTGAACTGGGTCAGGTGCAGCACGCCGTCCGGGTGCCGGTGTTCGACGCCGCGCGCCTTCAGGTAGGTCGGGTTGTCCCGCACCACGGCCAGGATGGAGAAGCCCAGCGCCGCGCGGGTGTGCTTGTCGGCGCGCTCCCAGATCTCCTTGGCGGCCTTCGAGCGGGAGCGGGCGTCCAGGCCCATGCCCTTGCGCTGAATACCCTGGCCGGGGAAGGCGTAGACGGTCTTCGGCGCCACGGTGCGACCGGTCGCGGTCATCACCAGGTCGCCGTCGGTCCGGCAGGAGACCTCGACGATCTCGCTGCCCGCGTCGATCGCGACTCGCTCGACGCGCACGTCGATCTCCGCGCCGGGGCGGACCATCCCGAGGAAACGGGTGGTCCACGCGGTCAGCGTCCGCGCGGGAGCCGAGCCGGCCGGATCGACCGCGGACACCGCGTGCTGCGCGGCGGCCGACAGCCACATGCCGTGCACGATCGGGCTGCCGAGGCCGGCCAACTTCGCCGCGGAATCGCTGGTGTGGATCGGGTTGTGGTCACCGGAGACAGCGGCGAACGCGTGCATGGCGCGCGGCGCGACGATGGTGACGTCGCGACGACGCCGGCGCGGGGTGTCGGTGGCCGAGTCGGACACTGTCCCCGCCGCGCGCGGCGGATCGGTCAGCTGGCCTGTCCCGGTGCGCCCGCGGATCGCGAACCGCTCGGTGAGGGTGGCCAGCACCGGCATGGACATCCCGGTCTCGGGCTTGTCCAGCATGGCGGTGATACGTACGTGCACCTCGACGACCCGGCCGAGGTCGGTGTCGAGCGTCTCGCCCGCCTCCGCACGGACCGCGAGAACGCTGGTGTCGGCGGGAAGTTCGCTGGCGAGGTGGATCTGGTGGTCCAGGTGGACCAGGTCGAGCATGCCCTCGATGACGCTCTCGTCCTTCGAGGTGCGCGCCGCGCCGAGCACCGCGAACACGGCCGGCCAGCAGGCGCCGACCAGCACGTCCGGCGCGATGCGGCCCAGCGTGCTCAGCGTGGCGGGCAGACCGGAACCGGTGACGCCCGCGTGGTCGGCGATGAGGTCCGGCGTCCAGGCCAGGTTCAGGTGCGCGACCTTGCCCTTGACCTCCGGCAGCGACTGTCCCGCGGCGACCGCGAGCAGCGCGGACATGGCCTCGTCCGCGTCGGCCTCGGTGACCACCGGGGCCGCGCCGTTGTAGGTGGACACCGGAACGGTGATGCGGATCCGAACCACATTGCCCGCCAGCAGAGGAACGGTCAGCTCGACATAGGAATGCTCTTGCTCGGGACCGGTGGTCTCGGACAGTGTCGCGCCGCTGGGCGGGTGCACCGCACCCTTGCCGTCGACGACCCACTCGGACAGGTCGCCGAGCCGGTGCACCGGGCTGATGGTGGTGCGCCCGGCCCACTGGACGTCGGGTGCGGCGAGCACGGCGTCGATCGGACCGCTGGTGATACCGGCGGTGCGGCGCGCATCGATCGCGGCGGGCACGACGCCGGCGCGCACCAGCGAGTACGCGGTGTCCTGTTCGAAGCGGTCGAGCAGCTCGCCAACCGGCTCGTCGACCCGGGTGATGCCCGCGACCGCGACGGTGCCCGGAATGATGCACACCTGGTCGGCCGAGTACCGCGGGTCATGCGCTTGCCACAGTGAATCCGAACGCCACCAACGGCGCACGTCGCCGTCGACGACCGGGACGAAGTTCACCGGCTTGCCGGGCGTCTTGCACAGCGACACGAAGAACGGAACGTCGGCCGGGTGCAGCAGGGCGTGCGCGATGGCCGGGTACCGCTCCTTCAGCGTGCACAGCGCGGCGACCGGGTTCTCGAAGTCCTCGTCGCTGGGGAACAGGGTGGGGATCTCGCCGCGGTCGGCCGGGTGCAGCCGGGATTCGGTGCGGCGCATCATCTCCGCGAAACGGTCGCGCCAGGTGATGTCCAGCCAGACCGAGCGGGTGGCGTCGGCGATGGCCTCGCCGAGGTCGCTGCCGCAGTCGAAGTCCTTGCGACGGTCCAAGCCGACGGCGAGTTCGACGTAGCGCTCCAGCCAGTCCTGGTAGGTCATGGTCGCCACATCGCCGAAATACGGTTTGGCGGTGGCGTTCAGCGCCGCGATGATCTCGTCGCGGCGCGCGGCGACCGCGTCGGCGTCGCCCGCGACCTCGTCGAGCAGGCGGCCGGTGCGGGAGGCCGCGTTGTCGATCTCGTGGATGTCGGCGCCCAATTGACTACGACCCGACGCCATTCCACCCGACGCGGTGCCCGCGCCGACCCAATCCGGCGTGCCGGGGGTGTCCACGAGCAGCTGCTTGACCTCCGGTGCGGTGGTGGCCTCCAGCGTCGCCATGGCCGCGGTGCCGATCAGCACACCGTCCAGCGGCATCTCGGGGTAGCCGTGTGGAACCGCCCATTCACCGGTGAGGTACTGCGTCGCGCGTTCGGGCGTGCCGATGCCGCCACCGACGCACACCACGACGTTGGCGCGATTGCGCAGTTCTGCGTAGGTGCTCAGCAGCAGATCGTCGAGGTCCTCCCACGAGTGGTGGCCACCGGCCTTACCGCCCTCGATGTGCATGATCACCGGATAGTCCCGGACCTCGTCGGCGATCCGCAGCACCGCCCGGATCTGGGCAACGGTGCCCGGCTTGAATGCGACGTGCGAGATACCGACTTCGGTCAGTTCCTCGATCAGCGCGACGGCTTCCTCCAACTCGGGAATGCCCGCGGTCACGATGACACCGTCGAACGGAGCGCCCGCCGTGCGGGCCCGCTGCACCAGGCGCTTACCGCCCAGCTGCAGCTTCCACAGGTAGGGGTCGAGGAACAGCGAGTTGAACTGCACCGCGCGACCGGGTTGCAGCAGCGTCTTCAGCTCGGCCACCCGGTCGGCGAAGATCTGCTCGGTGACCTGACCGCCACCGGCCAGTTCGGCCCAGTGACCCGCGTTGGCCGCGGCCGCGACGATCTTCGCGTCGACCGTGGTCGGAGTCATGCCCGCGAGCAAAATCGGTGAGCGTCCGGTCAGCTTGGTGAACGCGGTCTCGACCACGATGCGCCCGTTGGGCAGCCGCACCGGCCGTGGCGCGAACGCCGACCACGAGGTCGCCGGCTCCGGCGCGGCGCCCGGCGTGAGCAGGCTGCGCTGCCCGGCACGGGTGGCCGCCGCGATGATCCCGACGCCGGTGCCCTTCAACGAGCCGGAGGTGACGCGGGACAGCAGATCACCAGGGCCGAGGTCCAGAATCCATTGCGCACCCGCGGAAATTACGTCATCGACCACGTCGACCCAGTCGATCGGATCCACCAGGATCTGCCGGGCCAGTTCGCCCGCCAGCTCGGCGTCCACGCCGCACTGGGTGGCCCAGCCGGTGACCAGGTCGACGGTGTCGGCCAGCGCAGGGTGATGGAACGCCACATCGACAGCCACGTCTTCGAAGACCGGCGCGAACACCGCGCCGCCGCGCACCTTCGCGTCCCGCTCACGTGCCTGTTCGTCGTGGATCTGCGCACACCGCTGGCGCACCCGCTCCAGCTGCGCCGGCGCACCGGACAACACCGCGCGACGACGACCGTTGCGGATCGAGACCACCGCGGCCGCGGCCGGATCGATGCCTTCACTTACCTCGGCCACCACGGCCCGCAACTGCTCGGGGTCGACGTTCGACACCGCGACCATCGGCGAGCGATCGCCCACCGGCATCAGCCCGCGCCGGCGCGCGACCAGACCAGCCGCCGCGCCGATCAACTGCGCCACGGCCAACAGCTCGGCGTCGCGCTCGCCGCCCGCCTCGACCGCGGCGGCCGCCAACAGACCCTGCGAGTGCCCGACGACCGCGGCGGGCGCGTGCTCGGACGCGTCCAGTCCCTGCAGCCGCAGCGCCCGCACCGCGGCCACCTGGGTCAGCAGCACGCCAGGCATCGACACCGCGGCCGACCGCAGCACCCGCTCGGACGGCGCGGCGGAGACCTCGCCCTCGTCGGTGTCGGCCAGCTCGTTCTCCAACATCCAGCCGATCGGGTCGAAGCCGACCGGCCGCACCACGAGCAATTGCGCCGCGACCGGCTCGAGCAGCGCGGCCGCCTCGTTGACCAACGCGGTCAGCTCCGGCTCCAAAGCGCTGTCGCGCCCGATCTCCTCCAGCTCGCCGAGCCACTGCGCACCTTGGCCACCGAAGGCAAGCGCATACGGAACGCCATCCAGCAGACGATCCAGCAGCGGCGACCGCGCACCAGCGGACGCGGCCTTCCCGGCGGCCGCGGCCGCCTTCGCGCTCTGTCCGGTCCCGGTCTCGGTGCTCTCGTTGATCGTCAAGACGCTTCGACTTCCTTCTCCGTGCGACATGCCCTTGGCGACACGCCGCTCCCTCTGGGTGTACGGGTGATCGCAAGCAATCGGCCTGATATTGGCGAGGATGACACAAAATCATGAGGAAATCCTCACGTTTGCCCCCGGGCGTCGGGGCTACCACCGAGTATTTCGGTACTTCCGTACCAAAATAGTCAGAAGCACGCCCCTTCCTCATGTTTGAACCCGCTGGTCCATCGGGTTACCAACGCGTACGAAACATGAGTTCTCCTCATGTTGATAGTTTCCAAATTGTTATAATCGCAGGTGGGGTTACTGACGGGTACGCCACACCCACCCGATGCTGCGCGATGACCGATACGCCCGGTAGAGTTTGGACGGTCGTACCATCAAGCGCGAGTGGCGAAATTGGCAGACGCGCCAGATTTAGGTTCTGGTGTCCACGGACGTAGGGGTTCAAGTCCCCTCTCGCGCACAGGTTCACGTCAGATGTGACACACATCCGTGCTCTCTGTGTAAGTGCCTTCGCACACGAACCGCTACCCGAGACCCGAACGGCGGAGCCCGCCTATGGTGATGTCGTCTACGGGATTTGCACTGTCGGCGACGGGGGCCGCCTCCTCGACAAGATCAGTTTCGCCGCCGTGGACTGGCCGCCTGGAACCGACCTGCCTCGCCGCCGAAGTGCTGCTGACCCGCCCGGCCCAGGACGGACAGGCCGTTATCGCCGCGGGTGGGCGAACTTCCACATCCCGTATCGGCTGCGGCGGCAGGTGAGCTGCTCGTCGGCGACCGCACCCTGCTCATCGGGCACCGCACCCGCAACCAGTTGTTGATCCACCCACCCGCCGCGCTCGATGAGTTGCGCGCGGCCAGCCTGCGACTGACCGGGCCGCCACGACGATGACGACACCGACACAGCATGCGGCGAGCGCGGAAACCGTCGCTGCCGCGCGATTGCTGCTGTCCAGATGGGCATCTCTCCCGCCGATCTCGTCACCACCGGCGCGAATGTTCCCACCTTCGGCGAGGTCGTTCCGAAAGTACGGGCGCAGTTATTGGCGGGCCGCTGCGCACCTACAACACCCACTTCGACCACCTGCGCGACGCCTGGCGTGATCACCGCCTCGAAAACCGACGAAAACCGAGCTGGATGAGATGGCACGCACCAACCGACCCGCACCCTCCCGCGGCGGCACCAGCGCCATCGAGCATTCACCGGTGCGGTGCGATGCGTGTACCTCTACGCCTAGGACAACGGGACCCGCCCGGGGTGCGGCAACCCTGCCCGCCCACTCACCATGCCCGTACGACGCCCCTCCCCACCGCTACGCCATCCCATCGAACCAGCTGGCCGAGATCTGCCAGACCGCGCTACTACCGGCGATGCCCCCGAACTCGACGCCCACGATCCTGCGCCCGCACATCGAAACCGCCTGCCGCCGAGGCGGCGCCCTCGCACTACGCACCCACGACCTCAACCCCGACCAATGCCTGATGATCTACCCTGGCAGCCATCGCAGGTTGGCCTGCACCGCCATCAGCCGCCCGACGAGGCGCCGACACTTCTTGCTGGACAGCGCCGGTGGTGTGCAACAGGTTATCGTTTGTCAGCGCTCGAATGGGAGATTGGGGGGAATGTCTGCGGGGTAGAGGTAGCCGGGTTCGTGGAGGAGATCGAGGGTGCGGGTGCCGAGGTCGACGGTGTAGCCGATGATCCAGGCTCGGCGGATGCGGCCGTAGGGGTTGCGGTGCCTGTTGTAAAAGTCCGGGTCCGGGTCCGGTTCCAGGTTGGGGTCGATCCAGGTGGCAAATTCCATGGGGCCGTGAGTGTGCGGGTCGTAGACAACAACTCTGGGGATGAGGACTGTGCGAGGGTGGACACGGCCACCCACGACGCGGGGGCCGGGGAGGGCGGCGTTCGGGTCCGGGTGGATGCCGGCCATGACGATCAGGCGGAGGTAGTCGCCGTTGCCGTCGTCGAATAGGACCGCGGCGGCGTCCAAGGGATCATCGGCGTCGAGGAGTCTGTCGGCGACGGCGTAGGTGGGGGCGTAGTTGCCGTCGGCGGGGTCGAAAGACACCGGTCGGATCTGTCCGCCGGTGGCGTCTTCAAGGTCTTGCCACCAGGTTTCGTGGGTGGACGCGTCGGTAAGGGGAACGCCGATGTCGCGGAGCGCGGTCAGTGTTCGCGTGAAGGTGTCCTGCGCATTGCGATCAGGCCGGGAGAAATTGGTCAGCGAATCAGAGCTCCGCAGTTGCGGCGACCGTTGGCTCGCGGTGTCGGCCGAGGTGCCCTGCTGGAACGCGGGGCGGAATTTCGAGAATGCGGTCCTGAGTTTGTCGAGGCTGTTCGTGAGGAGACGTACGACGGCTTCGCGGTCTCGTTCCCGCTCCGGATCGAGACGGGCGATCGCATCGCCCAGCGGCACGTCGCCGACGAGATTGAGTTCGATCAGATTCCGCACGAACCCGTAATCGTCGTCGGATAGATCCGCCAGCGCGGCGCGTAGCTTGAGCTCGAATTCGTCGGGGACGGTGTCGAATTCGTCGTTGGAGAAGTCGGTCGCGGATTCCGCGTCGGTGTCGGGTTCGTCTGTGTCGGTCTCCGACGTCGAGTCGTCGGCGACCGTGTCGTGGAGAGTGCGCTCCATATTGCCGCCCTTGCCGCGGAGCGGCTCGTCCAGCGACCATGGTTTCGCGGTGCCGAGCAGTTGATGAGCTCTCGTGACCTCGGCCAGCTCGATGCCGAGTGCTGCTGCGATGTCGGTGTCCTTGGGGGACCGGCCCTGATGGTCCTGCTGATAGCGAGCGATATACCTGGCGATCTTGTCGACGAGCAGTCTTATGAGGTTCGTGGCATAGGGGGTATTGTCGGATATGTTCGAGTACTTGATATCGAGGTGTGCGGAATAAAGCGCGATCTTGGCCGAAGCCCAGGCGTGGGATTTGAATGTCTCCAGAGGGTTGTGGAATGGTATTGCCCTGATGATCGCTTCCATCGCTACCGATACGCGTTCACTGAATTCGAGGGTCTCGTAGCGGTATCTTGCCGCGGTGGCAAATGCAATCCAAGTGAATTCATCCTCGACGCGAGTTCGGGCCGCGATTTCCTTGCCCGATCGGGGTTTGGACCTGAAATAATCCTTCAAGAGTTGTGCCTCGCGCCCCTCGCTGGGCGACACTCCCTCGTGGGCATAGTGATGAAGGAGAACAGCGTCCAACATTTCGTCGGTGATCGGTCCGCGGCTTCGCAGCTTCTCGTCTTCATTGGTTGCATCGCGCAACCGCCGCAGCATGACGAGCGAGGGGGGGTGAATTGTTTCGGCATTGGCCATGGTTCTCACGGGCACGCCAGTTAATTCGGCCAGTTTCTTTTGGGTCAGTCGGTAGAATAGCCGTGTCGAGTACACCCAGCCTGACGCCGATTCGGCCCGACCGGGGTCCGGGAGTTTTTCCCCCGTCGGATCGATTCGATAGCGGTATCCCCACGCCTCGGCGTAGTCGTTCCATTCCCAACGGCCGTTCATGTGCAAAAAGGTTTCATACACATGGAGCATCAGGAAATCGGCGGTTCTGCTGTTGATGAGGACGGATGCGCTGCGCCCCGCGCCTCGGCCGAGTAGTTCGGCCGTCGCATCGACGCCGAGAATATCTTTCACTTCGTAGATCCGGAGACGGTTGACGCGTCGGAAATACGGCACATATTCGCCTAAAGATTCGGCAGCGTGCGGACTGGGAATCAGCAGTTCCTTTCGTGGAAGATAGTCGAAGCATTCACCGACCTCGTCGTAAGTTACGCTCCGATCGGGGACCAGAATGCCTAGGAAGGACTCCACTACCGCCATCGAAACAAAGGGCACTTGTCCGGTCTCGTATGCTGAGATTCTGCCTATTGTCATGTTCTCGCCTGCCTTATTGGCGAGCTCTGACTGGCTCAATCCAGCCGATACGCGTCTATTGCGCAAGTATTCGCCTATGCGAGGGTCTCCGGGAGAAGTCAGAGATTGTTGCATGTAACCTTCGGGATACACGGCCCGGCCGTTGTGGACGAGGCCGTGGCGCGGGAATTGCTCGTCACACGAGAAGTAGAGGCCGTGGGCCCGGGGGATTCGGCGCAGAAGTGCTCGCAATTGTCTCGTCGTGAGGTCCTCCTTGCCGTCTTCGATGTTCCGCCAGCTGCCGTAGGGGCTATCGGTCAAATCGTCCATGCGTTCGGGGTCGAGTGCGAGATAGTCGCGTAGGCTGGTCGCCCAGTCGCGTTCACTATCGAACCCCCGCGGATCGGGGATGATTCCGGGTTGCTCATCGGCATCGATGATCGCGGAGTCGAATTCGGCGCGGGTGAGCCATCGCCGCGCCTGCTGCTGGGAGAGATCATTCATATACAGATATTCGGCTACCGATTGACGAACACCTGCGGGCAGATCAGCCCTACGACGGCACCATGCCAGCATCTCCAGTTCCGGCGATCGCATGAGCGGCGTGGGAGAAGAAAACCCCCGCTTGTGCGGGGCGGCGGCAGAATCGCGACTCGAGTCATCCAGACCGAAGTGATGTACAAGCTCGGTGAACCTGTCGTTGTCGAGCTCCAACCCCTCGCGCAGTTTCTCCAGAGTTTCCATACGGAATCTCTGACGGTTGTTCCACTCCATCAATTTTATGGTATTGTAATGCAGCCCTGTCGCGTCGACAACTTGTTGATGGCTCCATCCCAGTGAAGCACGACACGCAGTAAGCCAGCTACCGAATACAGTGTGATCGCCCGGATCGAGACTGAATGTTTCCGGCCATTCGTTGTAGAACTGACGAAGGGCCTGACGCTGCAACTCATCAGGAACATCCATGGCGACGCATATCGCACGGAACGTTTCCAGACGCGGTGTATATTTACCGGTGAAATAGCGTCCCAACTGTCCCCGATCCATTCCCATGGCCCGAGCGAGATCGAGTTGGGTCCATCCCCGATGCATAAGATACGCGGTTAGCCAGCTGGTCAGTATCCTACCGTGTTCGACGGGATGAATATGAAACGAAACCAACTCGCCCGGATAGAACTTCTGCAGGACCACACGCTGCTGGTCTCCGGAAAGGGAAAGATACGAACACACCTTTCGGAACGTTTCCAAACCGGGTCGGGCGGCGCCCAAGATAATCTTCCGTCTTTTAACTGAAATATCGATCGCGCGAGCAAAGTCCTTTTCAATCAATCCCAGCTTCTTGCGTTGCGCTTCAATCCATTTCCCCGGCTCGGGGTGATCTTCCAACTCGCGGAGGAAAGCACCGTTTGATGGTGGGTCCGCTGAGCCTTGCGTTTCTCGCGGAACAGACCGCCCCCCGGGACACCCCGTCTCCGGGTTCCGCGGTCCGGTGCTGGGACCCGGATGTGCGGTGTCCGGGGCTCGATCGGTGCGGTCGCCATCCGGTGCGGGGGAGGTCGATTCGGGTTCGCCATTCTCACCCGGACCATCAGCCCAGGCATCCGGGCCGAGGTTCGGGTCCTTGGCGAAGCCGACAAATGGTTTCTCACCTCGGCGAATATTTGGTGCTGGAGGCGAGTCGGCGAGATTGCGGGCCTGCGTGATCGGCAGGTCGAGCGCGTCGGCGAAGGCGGCCGCGTCGAACGGCTTCGGCGCCTTTCGACCGTTCCACGGCGTCACCGGAGGTTCCGCTGCCCCGGTCGCATGAGAATTGCCCTGCCCCGCATCGGGTCTGGTGTTCTCGGTAGGTCCGGTCCACGGTGTCGACAGAGGCGGCTGCGGTGAATCGGCGGGGGATTCGGGGCCTACCGTGTGGAGGCCACGAAAGACGTTGGCCACGTCCCACGCATTCGTGAGTGCGGCCTGGGCGGTGGTCCGGTCCGTAGCTGAGGGCAGTCCGCCGGACTCCCCTCGAGCCGCGTCGAGCTCGAGATCGCGACCGGAAGTTGTGAATCCCGCATCCGACCCCAGGTCCCTGGAATCGGAGCGACCGTCTATGTCTCTGGTGCCATCGACGCCACCAGGAGACGGCTCACGGCCGAAATCAGGCACATCCGAGTTCTCGACCCCACCCGACCCTGGGGCCGAAGCAAGGCCGAACTCCTCGGCTTCCACATTTCTCGTCGGCGGTGCGGGGCGAGGCGGCTGCGGGTCTTTGGGGTGTGCGGTGGCGCTTCCGGTTGTCGGTTCGATCAGAACATCGCGCAGGAGAGCAATTTCGGCATCGGTCACGCCGAGGCTTCGCAAAAAGGCCGGGGCGCCGCCTTGCTGGTCAAGGAATTCGAGGAGTCTGCGCAGAGCGACAGGTTCGGTAGCTCGCCCCCAATTGCCCGGCAGTCCTTTCAGGCGGTGGAGGTTCGCGTTCGTGAGAGCGTAGTCGTGCACGATCGCCTCGGTCCGAACGCCGACGGCGGCAAGCAGCAACGCGATGAGAATTCCGGTGCGGTCCCGTCCGTGGATGCAGTGGATCATGACGGCACGCTGCTCGGGATCAATAAGGTATCGCACCGTCCGAACAATTGACTGCGCACTGACTTTCGATGTCAGACTCTGAAAGTAGAGTTTTGTGAAGTTCTGTTTTCCGCGGGGTAGTTTACCGTCGGTGGTGATGGGCAGATTGGCACACTGGATCCCGGCCCCGGGAAGTAGCCCATGGCCACCTTCCAATGATTGTTCGGGCGTTCGCAGGTCGAGCACCATATCGATCCCGAGATCGAGCAATTTACGCACATCCGACTCGGTAGCGTATTGCGGAGTACTGGACCGGAAAAGTACTCCGAAGCGGGTACGCTTGCCATCGCCGGTCGGCAGCCCACCTATGTCGCGCGCATTAGGAACCCGCGCCAGCGATAGTTGCCGCCTGCCGGACCGGGTCCCCCATTCTGTCTCCCACTGGTCGGCACGCTCGAGGACGGCGTGCAGTATTTCCAGCGCCTCGAAGCGGTCCAGCGCCTGCTGCCCGAGCTTGCCCAGGTTGTCCGGGGCCAGATCCTCGGGCGCGATCCCGAGTCGTCGTGCCAGCAGCTTCCATTCATCCTCCACCTCACGGCGACGGCGCACCACATCGTCCCGACTCTGCCCGCGGCGCTCCATCTCGGCCCGATTGCGCTCGGGATCGATCTGTGCCCTTGGAGGTTCCTTTTCGGGGTACGGAAAAAGCTTGCGCCAACGCGCATCGTCGTTCGACCAACGCACCTCGAAATTGCCGTCTTCCCCTCGACGCATTTCCGGTCGGGCAACGTCGAACAGTCGCAGTTTTACCCCGGCGTCGTTCCATTTAGTCCCGTCGGTGTCGACCGGCGATATCAACGACTCCGGATCGCGCCACGGGTACGGGTATTCAGCCTCATCGATCACTGCAATGTATCGGAGTTCGACATTCTCGGCCAGCTCCAGCATCGTAGCAAATTCTGTGTCGCACAGCGCGGATTCGATCGAGTAGTCGTACTCGAATAGTTGGCCGCGATCACTATCGGCGCGCGGCCTCAGCACAGTCACGACGATTTTGTCGGGCCGCCCGTCGTCTCGGAGTTTCTTCTCACTGAAGCCGACAAATGGTGTCACAGCCTCCGCGCCGACCGCCTCGAATATCTCGGGCCATGCGCGGCGGCACGCCAGGACATCATTTGCCTGAGCGATCTGGGAATCAAGATCCGCCACCCGATTGACGAGCGACACAACATGCCACGGCAGCCGATGCGGCAGCGGGTCCGAATTATCCGAGCCCACATGTCCCGACCGGATCCCGAGACTACCGGCCAACCGACGCCACTTGTCGCGAAGATCGCCACGTTGCGCTACCGATTCGGCGCGGTCGGACGCCGAGAGGAGGAGATCGGCAATCCGTCGATCCAACTCATCGAGGCGCCGTGTCAGTTCGAAGAGCGCTCGAAGATCGTCCAATTGCTCGGCCACGCCCAGGTGCTCGGCCAGTACCGGCAAAACAGCCCGCCACGGCGCACTGGCAGCGGCCGCATGTTGCGCTACAGTCCCATCCCGATTGCGGAGCCGGTCGATAAACGACTCGAGAGATTCCTCGGAGAACACTGTGCCCGTTTCATCGACCTGGATTTCGATAACCGGAATGCCCTGTCGCTCCAGCGCCGCCCGCAACCGCGGGTCCATGACGCGGCCGTCATCGCCGATCCCCGTAAAGACCTCTATATATGGGACCGCGCCCGTGAAGAGCCGCGCGTGCGGGCCCAGCGGCTCCCCGCCCCGGGCACCGGCCGCCTCCGCGAGAATCGTCTTCCACTCCTGGGTACGTCGCCGTGCGGCAGTGGCCCGCACCTGTCGAACCAGACGGCGATACAGCACCCGCTCGCCGAGGGTGGTACGTCCCTCGGGCAATTTCTCCAGGATTGCGACGATATCGGCGTTTTCCTCCGGTAATCCCCGTCGCATCTCCTCCAAGATTGCCGGGATGACGGCGGCACCGGCCTCGGCGTATGCCTCGATCAATCCTTTTTGCAATGCTTCCGAGCGAGCAAGCTCTTTGTCCGGAGCAAAGCTGTACCCGGTGAACTGTTCGCCCAACCACCTCTCGAATGTGCGAACACGAACCGCAGGCGGTTGCGTGCTGAATTCTTTCCGCAGCTCATTGATGACCCCTTCCCGGTCCAACCGCAGTAAAAAGAAGGTCACTACGTTCCAGCTTTGAAAATGGAAGGCGTGCATCAATTCGTGCACGAAGGTCAAATACCAGGCGCGATCAGACGGGCCGCGGTGAAACTTCGCGTCTATATCGTCCTGATTGGCCCGTTCGAAATATCGGGGATTCCGCGCCCAGCGCGCGCCGAGGGTGATCGATCCGGTCCCCACGGTCGTGGCATATACCTCAGCCGGACGACCGTCCACCCGAATCACATTCGCGTCGATCTCCCGATGCAATCGATAGACATCACGGAGTGCGGCGTCCACCTGCTGGACCGCGCGCGGATCCATTCCGAAGGCGTCCAGTCCGACGGTCAGGATGCCGAATTCTGCCAAGAGCGCCGCACCGACCGCCCGGCTGGCCTCGGCGGACGCCACCGCTTCCTCGATCGGAATACGCGGGCTGTACGCGTCGCGGCGGTGCCATATTCTGGCCTGTTCGACCAGCAATAGGTACAACACCCGCTGGCCATCCGTGAACTCACCGACCTCGACCGCGGCGAACGACGACGACAGCGCCCAACTCGGCTCGAAGGCATGCTCCGAATCCGTAACCTTCGACTGGAAACAATCCTCATCGAAGTTTTCACGCAGCCAGTCACCGAAGCTCAGCCGCTGCCCTTGGCCGCTCTCGTCATGAAAACGCCGCAGCCGCTCCAGCGCAAGAGGCGCGGCACGCCATTGACCGGCGATATTCAAGCTCTCGGCGAGGGCACGAACCGTCTTGTCGTACACCACTCCCTCGGCCAGGGCCGGATCCCTCGCAAGTCGCTCGCTCAATCCCACCGACTGCGTATAGACCGATCCGGTGTATGCCGGCCCGGTAACCTCGGATTGCACATACCCCGCCACTACGCGGACATCCCGCTTCTGCGCACCGATGGCGAACCCGCCGCGCACTTCGATCTCGCTATGCGCCCCACACATGTCGACGATCGCCTGCGGGAACTCGCGAGCCGCCCTCTTCGTGATTCTCCGCAGCCCGAATCCGACGGCGTCGCAGCCCAGCCTCGCACTCAGCACGGCCTCGATCACGCGAGGGTCGTCGATATTCTCGAACTCCTCGTATACGCCGTTCGAATCGTCGCCGAGCGTCGGCGCCAGCGACGCGGTCTCGGACCCCTCGGGCAATTCCCGCAAGGCAGTCCACGGTTCCGCTCCCGCGTCTGCGGCAATCGCGTTCACCAGGTCGGCGACGGTCTCGCGCTGCAGCCGGAGGAATTCAGGTCCGCTGCGACGCAGCCCCAACCGCTGCGCCAGCGCTCGCAACGACGTCCGTTCCAGGAACCATCCTCGGAGATACTCTCGCTGCTGTTCGGTCAGCCCCGAGACAGCGGACCACACACGACCGCGGTCCGCATCACGCAGCGCCCGACATCTCGGATCGTCGTCGGGCACATCGGGACGGGCCGAACGCATTTCGGCGAGAATGCTCGCCCGGAACCGACCGAGCAGCGCCCGTTCCTCCCGCGAATCGGCTGGGTCGGCGTACCCGAAGTCATTCGGAATGGGAACGCGCCCCGGCAGGGCACCTGTATCCGGGGCAAGCTGATCAGGCCCGCTGTCATTCACCACCGGAACCGGCAGCGGCACAGTCCCGTCCATGACTACGCGAGCGCTGGGCACCACTCCCGAACGCCCGGAGCGTCCCTTGACCGCTGGGCCTGCCCGCCGTGCGGTGTCCGCCGAGGCGCCACCACCAAGCCGTTCGGCCAAGTCAGGAACGAGGCGGTGCAGCCGCAGTTGGACAGCGTGTACGGTGACATGGTCCGTCGCGGCGATGCCGGACACCGCTTCGCCGAGCCACCACCGGACAAAAGTGTTCCGGCCCAACGGAGACAACTCCTCGACAAGGACGCGCAACTCGTCGAGGTCTTCGTCACGCGCCACCCGAAGTGCCGCTATGGCGGGCGCGAGCGCACCCTTGGACAGCGCAAGCTCCACACCACCACTCGCAAGCAATTGCGCCAGCGCCGGCCCAACCGGAAACGCATCCGCATTGTCATCGGCTTGACCCTTGTCGAGTTCCATACCGAGCTTGACTGCCAACTGGAGAACAAGGCGGCGCAGATGCCACTCGACACCGTTCTGGGTGAGATTGACCGTCTCGGCGATAGCCAACACCGCTTCGCCGAGCCACCAGCGGATGAAGATGTCCCGGCTCGACGGAGGCAATCGCTGGACAAGAAGACGCAACTTGTCGAGACGCTCGTCGCGCGCCGCCGCCCGAAGCACGGCTATCGCGGGTGCGAGCTTCCGTTTGGACATCGCAAGGCTCACACCACCAGTCGCAAGCAGTTGCGCCAGCGCATCCCCCTTCGGGAAAGCACCCGCGTCGTCATCGGCCTGATCATCGCCGAACCCGACTGCCAACTGGGGAACAACACGGAGCAGACGCTGGCGGACCGATTGTCTGCTTGGCTTGTCTGTCCGAGGTCGCGCGATATCGCGCGCCGTCTCGCCGCTCCACCACCGAACGAAAGTATCCCGGTCCATCGGAGACAACTGCTCGACAAGGAAGCACAACTCGTCGCGACGCGCGTCGCGCGACACCGCCCGAAGCACGGTTATCGCGGGCGCGAGCGGACCCTTGGACATAGCAAGAGCCACACCACCACTCTCGAGCAGGTCCGCAAGTGCTTCCCCACCCGTCGAAGACCAATCGTCCTCGTCCTCGCCGAGTTCCGCGCCGAGCTTGACTGCCAACTCGCGCAGGATCTCCGGCACCATTTCCCTGACCGCTTTCGCGCCGAGACCCATCGTTTCGGCAATTGCCTCGGTAGACATGCCGTCAATGAACCGTCGCATCAGCACCAGACGCCGACCACGGGACAGCGCAGCCACAGCATTCCGGAAGTCCCGATGGCTCGCCCGGGCCAACGCGTCCCGCTCGGCCCCCTGCGCCGCGGCCTCGACCGCGGCGCGGAACCGCATATGCCGCACGAACTTGTCATGATGCGCCAACACACCATTGGTGATCGACATGACCCACAGGCGGATCTCCTCGATCTCCTCGAACTCGTCGAGCTCGCCGATACGGGTCTGCGCGCGACGAAACACCTCAGCAACCAGTTGCCCGGCGGCCTTCGGATACCGCGCCGCCATCCGCTCCGCCACCTCCGCCTCGAAGCGCTCGCGCAGCTGATCGAGAGAGGCGGGCGAGTTCTCGGTTTCTGCTTGCGGTTTCGGCTGCTGGTGGTCTTTCGAGAGGGAGTGCGTCTCGTCGTGTTCGGAGTCCACCGCCGCGATCGGACGGTGCGCTACCTCGTGCCGTGCCGCGACAACGGTTCCGACGCCGTCGAGGCTCTTCAGTAACCCGTCGCGACGCAGGCGGGAATAGGCCCGCGCCGCCGTGGACCGCGATACCCCGATCGACTCGGCAACGTCCTTGACACCGGGCAGCAGCCGGTTCGGCGCGAGCCTGCCGTTGAGAATCGCGGCTTCGATAGCTCGCGTCAGGGCTGTGACATCGGCACAGCCTGCCACTATCGGCAACAGGTCGACCACGTCCACCTGGAGGTCCGAATCCCGCTCGGCAACAGGGCTATCCGCCAGCTCGGCGTAGTCCGCCACCACGGTTCCAGAACCTTGGTGGGACCTGAGCAGGTGGCTGCGTCTCAATTCCGCATATACCTGGCCTACCGTGGCAGCCGACATCCCGCACGCCGCACCCAACCCCGCTGCTGACGGCATCGGCCGTCCCGCTTCCAGCCGACCGTCGAGAATCGCCGCAGTCAAAACCTCCACCAGGGTTCGGTGGGCCGGGAAGCCAGCGGCCACATTCGCCGCCACCGTCTCGACGTCGAGAATCTCCCGCAGTTCCGCATCCACCGGAACCCGTCCCCGACCGCGCGCCCGGAACGCATCGCCGGGCGAACTCCCATCGCCGGTCGCCGCATTGAACGTCGCCAGTTCATCGGGTCGCCACCTTCCGCGCCGAGGCCGCAGCGGCGCATCCGACCAAACACCCGGCCCGTCCACGAAACCGACCGGCCCCGGCCCCAACGGTGGCCCGCCCCGGCCGTGCGGCCGCCGCAAGGGCGGCTCCGGCGCTCCGGCCCGCACCACTGCCACCCCGATGGTGAAGTCCGTTGTCAAACCGCCGATGTCGATGCCACTGAGACGGATCGGGTGGCCGTCGCGGTCGAAGGCAAGCGCCCAAACGCCTTTGAGGTTCGCCCGCTCGTCGACAGTCATGGTGTCTCGGAAGCGCCCGTTCACGCCCTTGCGCAGGCCATCGAGGCGGATGGCGCCGGCCCGGTACACCAGCCGGAAGGCAATACCTTGGACGCCGTCGACAGCCTTGTGGAAGCCATCGAACACCACGACCGACATACCTTCCCGCTGAGATCTGGACGTGCTGTTCACCAGCTTGCCGAACGCGTCGACGACACGCTGGTGCGGGCGGTCGGTGCCGACCGCGAACTGCCTGACCAGCACTTGGCGGGCGCCCGTGTGTTGCGCGAACTCCGACACCAGAATGCGCTGTGTGCCAGTGTTCTCCGGCACGGTGATGTTCGGGTTGAGTCTCCGCAGCCGCCGCAGCAGCTCCAGCGGCCCGTATTGGTTGCGACCCTGACCGGATGCAGCTGTGTCCGTGGTTGTTTCGTCCCCCGATTCGGCGGGTGGGACGACCGCGTCCCCTTCCGCCACGTGCTGGCCCTCGATACGACCGTGTTCCAGCGCCGGTGCCGACGGGGTCGGTGCGGTCCCCGGCTCCGTCTTCGTCGGATCGGCGAGGGCCGGATGGGACGCGCCGACGACGTCCATGCGGCCGTAGTTTTCGGTATAGCTGACGCCACGTGCCGAGCGGCCCGGCTCCACATCGGCAGCCGAAGACCTCGCAGGCGGTTCGGAGGTGCCGGCGGCGGCCGTGTCCCGCGTTTCGTCCAGGTCTGTTCGGGTCTCGCCCGGTACCTGCCACACCCATTGCGCCGGCGCCGGTTGCTTCCACGCCCGCGCGAGATCCGGCGCATACTTCGACAACTCCCGCTCGTGCTGGTTCCGCGTCATCAACTCCAGGATCTGTTGCAGGTCGCGCAGCCGCGCACCCAAAAGGTGCATCGGCGCGACGCCTTTCAACGCCGCGATCAGCGCGGCTACCCGCTCCGGCCGGACCAACTGCGCCACGTAGCGCACCGCCGCCTCGTCCGCCTCCGACAACGACGGCAGGCCGTGCCACAGGAACTGTCTCGCGTCGCCACCCGAGTCCTGATGCAGAGCCACATCGGCCGCCCGCGTCAACCGATCCAGAATCGGGTTCGCCTGCATCAGGTTCGGATACCGGCCGCGCAGCGCTACGACACTGTCCACGCTGGTATCTACCCCGTCGTGCTCGATCGCTTGCTGCAGGGACAACCATTTCAGGGCGTATCTCACCTGGAGATCGGAGGCGACCAACCGCTGCCGTATGTCCACCAGCGACACCCCGTCGGGCCCGGTTTCGATGAAGGTGTGCTGTGCCCGGGTCACTGGAGACAACCACAACGACCGATCGCTCTCCATGCTCCACTCGACGGGTGCGCCGTCGGCCTCGTCTTTGCCTTCGGCCTCGTCGAACCGCAGCTCCATCCGCTCGTAATCCCCATCGACGGCCACGATGGCTTGACGTGCGCCATGGTGACCGGTCACCTCGACGGTGATGGTGACATCGTCGAACCGCATCATGTGCTCGGCCGCAAGCCGGGCACGATCATCTGCCCGCACGACCACGTCCCGGCCCCAGTCGGGCATCATCTGCTCGATCAGTCGAGTGACGCGGTCGACCCGATCCTGGTGACCACGCGACAGGTGCAACTCGACCTTCCGTCGCGGCTCCGAACCATCGACGACTTCCACCTTCAGCACCAGGAACTCGGCGCCGCCGACGCCAATCTCGACGACCTCGACCATTGGCGCGGGCTTCCCGGACCGGTTGTCCCCGCGCGGATCTCGCACTCGCACACCCTGGGTGCATAACACCGCGCGGACGAGGTTCTCCAGTGCCTTCGGAATTCCACCCTCAGGCGACCGGCCTGCCTGCGCGAGTCGGCCGACATCGAGCATCTCGGCGGGATCGACGTCGTGGTGGAAGTTCACCTTCGGGCCGGTTTCGGCCATCCCGCCGCCTTCGCGCGGCTTCGAGGTTGCGCCGTCGCCGGTGCTGTCCGTGGGATTGCTTGTCCGACGCGAGGCTCGATGGGCGCTTTGTGCGTCGACGGTGGCGAGGACCCAGGCAGCGCCGATGTAGTAGGCGACAGCGCTGGACAGCTCGTCGACCCGCTCCACACCGGCCGCCCTTAGACGGTGGTAGACCGGATCCGAGTCCGATCGTGCCTGCAGCCGGTCGGCGTTTTCGAGCAGTTCCACGGTGAGCGCACTCGCCTGCTCGGCCGGCACCATGGCACGCAACAGCTCGTCGATCTCGACGCGCCGGCGCTCGACGTCCGCGCGCATCTGCGCTCGATGCCGGGCGAACACGCCGGTCGTGGGCTCTTGCTCGTCTTCGAGAGCGAGGTTGTATCGCAGGCGGTCTCGCAGCTTGTCGCGGTCCCGGACCAGCAGCATCATCGATGCCGCGTGCCATACCGGCCACGGCGCGTCGGTCGCGAGCACATCGGCCGGACGCGCCCGCACCAGCGCGTCGATCTCACCACGAGACAGCGACTCCCATGCGGCACCGGCGGCCAGCGCGGCGGCGGCCTTCTTCGCCGAATGGACCTCCGCCCCGCGGACGGCACGCGGATCCGGCAGCGCCGCCGTGGCCCGGTCGGCCCACGGGCTACGCACGTATCTCGAGGGCCGCAAGGCGTCGGACGGGACGGAACGGGGAGTAGCCGGGACCTGGGATCTTCCATCGGGCGTTGTCTGGGTTGCCGAGCGCGGCGATTCTGTCAGCGTGGGTCCGAGTCCCAGCGCGAGCGGATTGTCCTGGCGTTGCGCCTCGAGGAGAACGGACTGCAGCCCGCTATCGGGGGGGAACACCAGATTGTCCAGACGCATGATCGCCGGATCGGAGTGGGATTTCGGTGCGGTCGACCGCTCGTCGAGCAGCCAGAGCAACAACCGAAGCAGCTTCGCCCGGTCGGGGTCCAGTTCCGCGGCCAACGCACGGAGGGCGGTGGTGGTAGTCGGTCCGAACTGCGCAGGCACGGCCACTGCCGGAGCCCACTCTGCGAGGCAGATCTCCCCCAAACGGGCGACGGTCGCCGGGAATACGCCGTCCCTGACCGGCAACTCCCAGTACTCCGCCATCTCCGCGGCATCGGGCAGCGCACGCTTTCCGGAGACGATGTGCTCGGTCAGCGGCCTGACGACGCGGGGCAACAACGGCCACGCTCGATAGACCAGAAGGGTGGGCACCGCTCGCAGCTCTCGGTCCGAAATCGCCGCCGCCTGCACCAACACCGGAGCGACCTTCGCCATCGCGCCCCGGTGCAAGTCCCATCCGGGCCCACCCCGGTTCGGTCCCGATGCCGGCCACGACGGCAGTCCCATGACCTCGACGGCCTCCAGTGCGGACAGGCCCGCAATCCGCAGCCGCAGATAGTCCGCCGCTACCGACTCGTCCGCGGCGAGACTCCGCACCGCCGACCGCAGCGCGGACACCACCTCCACCGCAGGGCCGTCCGCGATCACGCCGGTCGACCCCGACTCTCGGAACCAGGCCGGCAGCCACTCCTCCGGAACCAACACGGTCGCCGTCGCCGATTCGCCTGCCAACAGCCGCTCGGCGGGGCCGAGCAGATAGCTCTCGGCTCGTCGCAGCAGCTCCGCATTCCCATCCAGGCGTTGCCGCAGGTTGTCCACAGCGGACGCCAGCACGAGACGCTCAGAATCGGAGAGCATCGCACCGGTGCGCACTCGCTCGAGTACCTCGAGTTGTTCCACGGTGTAATCAGCCGGGGCTTTCTCGTCACCGAGACCGGCGTGCAACGGCGCGATCGGTTTGACATCGACAATCGCAGCCACCACGTCAGCCACCACGCCGCGGATCAGGTCGGGCTCGAATCCGATCTCCCACAACGAGTCCGGCTGCCTATACAACAGATCTATCACCTCGCGGCGACCTGGGAGCAAGCAGTCCACCGCATGCGCCAGCACCGTCGCACTCGCGTCCGCCAGGATCGGCTCGACCACCACGCGGTCGGCGGCCGGCAGTTCCGCCACCAGCGCACGACGCACCCGACTCGCCCAACCCAACGGATCTTTCGCCACCACCGTGGCCAAACAGGTCAGCCACCCGGACGGGTCAGCACCCCGCTCACGCAACGGCATCCGATGGCGGGCCAACTCCTCGACCTCGTCGACCAGGGCCGTCACCAATGCCCTATCGGAATATGACCATCCCACCGCCACACGCACCGCACCGGAATACCGCTCCCAGACCTCGATGAAAGTCGGATCCAAATCCCAATCTTCACGGAGCTCGGCACCGGGAGTGACGGTATCGGCAGGAGTCTCCGACGACGGCCGGCTGAACCGCACTTCTACGCAGACATATTCACCGGGGGTGCCGGTCAGGGTCCGGATTTCTGGCTCGGTGTACCCCGCTCGGACGGCCATCTTCCCGGTAAACGTGAGTAATGCTGCGTCGATCGGCGAGAGCCGTCGTTTGATCCCGTCATTGAACGTGTCGAGATTGGAGGTGAACTCCGGACGATTCACCCACCGTGCGTGGATAACTCGCACATGATCACCAACGGCATCCATCAGATGCCCGAACATCACTGCACCTGAGGGAGTGCCTTCCGCCACCCGGGCGGTAACGTACAAAATGCCGTGTCTATCGACGCGACCAGTGATCCCACCTGCAAGTTCCCCATCATCTGGCGAGGTAACCGCGTCATAGTGTCTGGCGAACCTGGCGATCGCGGCTACACGCGCCAACCGACGCAGATTCACCATGACCCGCCGATACCACTCACCCCGGCCGAGTTTCGCCAATTCCGGGCCCAACACAGCGAACTGATCACGGCAATCGACCACATCCGACCGCAGCATGTCGGATTTGACGCCCAGCCGTATCAGCCGGTCGACCTCCTTCTCGTCGATACCCAAATCGACCGCGATAGCGGAAAAAGACATAGGCGAATCCGCCAGGAACCGCCGACGCACGCACTCTCGTCGCAGGGGACTTAGTTCCGCGAGCAAACCCTCCAACAGCTCCCGAGCACGAACCACCGCAGACCTGAGTTTGCCGACATCCGCCGCCGTCGCTTCCGGGGGCACGGCCTCCGCCAGTTCGAACCAGACCGACTCGAATCCGCCTGCATTACCCCTACCGGACCGCTGTGACAGGGCGTCCAACAGCTCTAGCGCCCACTCACGCCGAACCGGCTCGCCCGCCCGGATCACCGATTCGGACTCACCCACACTGCCGAACGTCTCGACCCGCAACACCCGAGCCCCCTGCTCACCGGTCACCTCGGCGAACAACACCCCCACGCGGCCGCCGTCCACTATCCGCGAACCCAGCTCCGAGACCAGCAGCTCGGCGTGATCGACCTGATCGGACTGCCATCCCCGCATCAGCTCCCGCACATGTCGACGCGCCCGCGCCACCTCCTCCGGTCGCGTCAGAATCGGCAACTGCGAGGGCGATGCAAGCTGCCCATATAACTCGGACCCGGCCGACCCCTCCTCGTCCCCGGTCTCCGGTGCGGAAAGGTCCGGACCGCCGTCGTGCGACCGATACCCGGGGTTGGGCTGCCAGTACCGCGGCAGTTCGTCGGCAAGGGCCGCGAAATCGCCTCGAACTCCTTGCCAGACTTCCGCGGGAATCTCGAAGCAGCCCATGACACGTTCGGAGCGCAAGCCTCCCGGCCAATGCACGGAGTAGACGCTACCGTCCTCATCCACCACTCCGAACCCGCCGGGCGCGTCGATGACGTGAATCCGGTGCAAGACAACCACATCCGACGTCGCGAGGTCCACCGTCACCGATTTGCCGTTATCGCCCGCTGATTTCCCCCGTACCGTGGTGTGGACGACCATTCCGTCGCGCTTGTGCTGCTGCGGGAGCAACCCTTTCCGCCGCACGGCGGTGATGGTGCGCGGATCGCCGCGGAGCACCGGACCTCCTCCGCTGCGCCAGCCTGATTGCCGATAGTCGACCTCGAGTTCTTCCCACCGCCTACGGATCGCGTCGAGATCGATATTCGGGTCGGCCGCCGAAGCGAGCAGAACCTCATCCGGCAACTGCGCGGCCCCCCGATGCCACCGCATCGGCACCGACGAACTACCGAGAATCCACCGCACCACCTCAGCCCCATCGCGTGGATCGGGAGGCCCCTGTAGTGGTTGAGTCGACAACTCCGCCACATCCCCGGCCGTGGCGTTCGGGGTAGCGGCGCCGATCCTGACGTCGGCGAAGGCCGCGACGACAGCCGGCAGCGGCTGCCCCGGAACGAACGCCGGATCCGGGCCGTCCCGAGTGACCACCATCGCCAACATCGCCACATGCGCAGGCGTGCGGTAATCCTCGAATGGGGTTTCCACACCCTTCACCGGGTCGAACACCACCACATCGCCAACACTGTTCTGCCGCACCACCACCGCATGCGCCCACTCCGCCACCTGCCCGGGCTCCGGCTCGTGCACGAACACCGCGACGACCGCATCTCCGGCCGCTGCCCGAGCCCGGGCCCCCATCAGCACGGTGATATCCGTATTCCACCCCGCACCCAGCACGCCGGCGGCGTCCTTGACCAACACACCGTCCAGCCGGTCGGCCTCGAACTCGACCAAATCCGCGGGCGGCGCAACCCCCACCGCCGCCCACGCATCCCGACCCGCATCCGGCAGACATTGCACGTCATGCCGGGCCGCCGGATGGTCCGATCGGAGACGGTCATAAGCCGCCACAGCTTCGTTCCGCGGGCGATCCGTCGACGATTCCCCGTCGAACGAAGCCTCGCCCGCCCCATCGATGTGCCTCGGTGCGGTGACCTGGACAGCGCCGATTTCTCTCGCGAGCCGTTCGGCCACCCAGCGGGTGCCGTAGTACAGCCGGGTATTGAAGCTGCTCAGGGAAATTTTCAGTTCGGCCGCCAGCTCTGCGGCCGGCTTCGCGGGCTGGGTCCGCAGGCGCAGCGTGACAGATCGCCACTGCTCGGCGTGGTGTTCGCGCAGCTCCTCTAGCACCACTTGCAGCTGTGCGCGGTAATGGATCCGGGCATCGTCGACCAACACGATGTCCTTGCCCCGTGCGCCTGGGAAAAGGAACCGGGCCAACCAAGATAGGCCGTCGTTGGCATGCTGCACGAAATCATGCACAGGTATCCCCAGCTCGGCGGCCGCCGCAGCGGGTTTCCTTAGTGGATCCGCCAGCGCAACCTGCTCGACACACCGCAGCTGGGTCGGACTGCGTTCAGCCAATCGCCGCAGACCCACTACCAATTCCCAAGGTTTCTCGTCGCGGGCTTGACGCACAACCGCCACCGCACGATCGAGTAGCGCGACGCCCGGCCGGTCATCCGCCGACGTCTCCTCGGACGGCGCCAACAGTCTTGTCACGTGCCGAATCGCACGGTCCAACTGCAGGTCGAGAACCCGATCACCACGGAGCCAACGTCCCACGACTCGCTGCTGATCGTCAGTCAGGTTCGCGAGCGCGGATCGCAGCGCCGGTTCGGGCGTGTTCGCCAGCGCTCGAATCAACTGCTTGGATGCCGCTGTCCCCACTCGACGCAACGCGGCAAGTAAAGTCGCACGGAACAGCGAGAATTCGACACTGCCCGCATGACCGGGCAGGGAGCCATGGTGCTGCGGAGGAATTCCCGTCGGCGCGGAACCGTCGCCAGCGGAAGCGTCCTCGCTGCCCGGCGGCCGGTTGAACCAGACAGATCCGGCGCCGAGCCCAAGATGCCGCATCCCAGGGAGATTCGCGGCTCCCGGAGTATCGAGGTCGCGCACGGCGCGCTCTGGACGATCCAACGCCGTAGCCCAGTCGACCGGGACGCCCGGCGCGCCCGCTGAACGGACCGACCCGGCATCGATGGATCCGGGGAGAACCACCGGGCGCTCGGGCGGGCGAGCGCCGGCCGAATCAACCCCAAGTTGGTCTGTCGCCAGATCCGCGACACGCTCCGACAGCGACCGCGCCGCTACCGGTTTCGGTTGCTTGCGCGGTACCCGTCCCGGCGCGAAACCGGGGTTGCGCGTGAAACTCGACACCGC